>NZ_JBVHLU010000160.1:0-16415 GCF_055558835.1 Embleya sp. NPDC025285 | reverse complement strand
CGGGGGGGGTGTGGGAGCGTGGACTCCCACCCCCCCCCCCCCCCCCCCCCCCCCCCCCCCCCCCCCCCCCCCCCCCCCCCCGGGTCCGGGTGGGGAGGTCAGTGCGGGTGGGGGTGGGGCTTCTCCGGGGCGTCGGGGGTGGGGGTCACGTCGTGAGCCAGTGCTCGTTTGTCGGTCTTGCCGATGGCCGTGCGCGGGAGCGCGGGCACGAAGTGCAGGACGTCGGGGGACTTGTAGGCGGCGAGACCGCGGGCGGTGAGGAAGGATTTGAGGTCGGGCAGGGTCGGGGGAGCGGCGGGGTCGGCGGGGACGATCACCGCACACACGCGTTCGCCCAGGACCGGGTCGGGGAGCGGGATCACCGCCGCGTGCCGCACGCCGGGGTGGGTGGCCAGGTGCTCTTCCAACTCGCCGGCCGGAACGCCCTCGCCGCCGCGATTGACCACTTCCTTGACGCGGCCCTCGACCACGAGGTATCCCCCGGCGAGGCGGCGGACCAGGTCGCCGCTGCGGTAGTGGCCCTGTGGGGTGAACGCGCCGGCGTTGTGGTCCTCGGCCCGGTAGTAGCCGCGAATCGTGTACGGGCCGCGCACGAGCAACTCGCCGATCTCGCCCTCGGCGACCGGTCGTCCCTCGTCGTCGACGACCAGCACCTCGTCGTCCGGGCTCAGCGGCCGGCCCTGGGTCTCGGCGACCAGGTCCGGACCGTCGTCGAGGCGGGTGTAGTTGAGCAGGCCCTCGGCCATCCCGAAGACCTGTTGCACCGTGCAGTCCAGGCTCCGGCCCAGGGTGCGGGCCAGGTCCGCGTTCAGCCGCGCGCCGCCGACCTGGATCAGCCGCAGCGACGAGCGGTCGCCCGGCTCCCACTCCCACATCTGCGACCACAGGTCGGCCAACGGCGGCACGACGGCGGTGACGGTGACGCGTTCGCGTTCGATCAGCGGGAAGACCGTGTCGGGGCTGGGGTCCGCGGCGAACACGACGGTGCCGCCGACGCCAAGAACGCCGAGGATGCCCGGGCACGCGAGCGGGAAGTTGTGCGCCGCCGGCAACGCGACCAGGTAGACGTCGTCGGCGGTCAGGCCGCACACCTCGGCGCTCGCCCGGGCGTTGTACGCGTAGTCGTCGTGGGTGCGCGGAATGAGCTTGGGCAGACCGGTGGTTCCGCCGGAGACGAGCAAAACGGCGACGTCGGCAGGTGCCGGGCCGGGGAGTTCGCCCGGTTCGGCGTCGATGTCGGCCAGCCTCGTCTGATCGGGGCCGTCCGGCTCGCCCGCGACGATCACGTGCCGCAGGGAGGGGACCCGGTCGCGGATCTCCCGGGCCAGGGTGCGGTGGTCGAAGCCCGCGTACACATCGGGTATGACGTACGCGACGGCCTCGGACAGGGCGGCGAGGTGGCCGATCTCGTGCGCGCGATGCGCCGGCAGGCACAGCGCGGGTACGGCCCCCAGCCGGGCCAGGGCCAGCAGGACGACGGCGAAGTCGGCGGAGTTGGGCAGGTGCACCACCACCCGGTCGCCCGCGGTCACACCCAGTTCGGCGAACCCGGCCGCCGTGCGTTCGGCCCGGTGGTGCAACTCGGCGTAGGTGACGCGGCCCGCGGCGTCCACGAGGGCGGTGCGTTCGGGCCACGCCTTGGCCCACGAGCGGGAGAGGGCGCCCAGCGTGTCGCCGCGCCAGTACCCGGCCGCGCGGTAGCGCCGCGCGAACTCGTCCGGCCACGGCACGCAACCAGGCAGGGACATGGTGTTCTCGGCATGCATCGAGGGCTCCGGGATCGAGGGAATCGACGGGATCGAGGGGGTCGAGGGGTGGTGGTCGCGCGGGTGGGGGACCGCCTCGGGGCGGTCGCCCGGGGCACCGGTCACGGCGTCGTGGGGGGCTGCGCCGCGAGCGCGGCGTCGACCGCCTCGTCCGACAGCGCCGCGACCCGCACGTGGATCCCGGCGATCCGCTCCAGTCGACCGGGCGTCGTCTCCTGCGCCCGCAGGCGCGTGGCCAGGGACGCGACCGTGCGGGCGGCGAAGACCAGGCGGACGGTGACCGCCCCGGCACCGAGGACCTCACGCAGGCGGCCCACGATCGCCGTGGCCAGGATCGAGTCCCCACCCAGCGCGAAGAAGTCGTCGTCGCGCCCGAGTTCGCGCTCGCCGGCGGGCAGTGCCTCCTGCCAAACCGACGCGATCAGGCGTTCGAGGTCGGTGCGCGGCGGCTCCGGCGGTGGGCCCGCCGGTCGGCGTCCCCACAGCGGGGCCAACCCGCGGCGATCGATCTTCCCGTTGGCGGTCAACGGCAGTTCGTCGACCCGCACGATGTGCTCGGGGATCATGTGCGCCGGCAGCGACTTCGCCGCCGCGTCCCGGAGTTGCTCCACACCTACGTCGGACCCGGCGGCGACCGCCGCGACCAGGGCACCCTCGTGCACGCCCGCCACCGCGCGGCGCACCCCGGGAACGCCGGCCAACGCGGCCTCGATCTCGCCCGGCTCGATCCGGAACCCGCGCAGTTTGACCTGGTGATCGGCGCGGCCCAGGAACTCCAAAGCGCCGTCGGGCAATCGCCTGGCCAGGTCGCCGGTGCGGTACCAGCGTAGCCCGGCCACCTCGACGAAGCGGTCCGCGGTGCGCTCGGGATCGCCGCGATATCCGGCCGCGACACCGTCGCCGCCGATCCACAGTTCGCCCGGCACCCAGTCCGGGCAATCCCGGCCCACCGCGTCCACGACCCGGCAGCGCACGTTGCGCAGCGGCGTGCCGTACGGGATCGCCCGCCACTGGGCCGGTAGTTCGCTGCCGGCCGGCACCTCGTGGACGGTGGAGTGGATGGCCGTCTCGGTCGTGCCGCCGAGCGCGACGAAACGGCATTGCGGCACCTGCGCGTGCAGCCGCCCGGGAAGATCGACGGTGACCCAGTCGCCGCCGAGCAGCACCACCCGAAGTGTGTCGCCCAGGCCCGCCGACGTCGGTCCCGCGCCCGCGGTGAGCAGCATGTCGAGCAGTGCCGGTACGCAGTTGACCACGGTGACCTGCCGTTCGCGGACCAGGTCCACCCAGCGGCCGGCCTCGCGTCGGTCCTCGTCGGCGGGCAGGACCACCGCGCCGCCGGCCGACAGCAGGCCGAACACGTCGAACACCGACAGGTCGAAGTCGAGAGCGGACAGGCCCAACGCGCGATCGTCGGGTCCGAGCGCGAAGCGCTCGACGAGGTCGTCGATCGTGTTCATCGCGGCGCGGTGCGGGACTTCGACACCCTTGGGCTCACCGGTGGAGCCGGAGGTGAAGAGCACGTAGGCGATGCTCTCCTCGTCGACGCGAACCGGCGGCTCGGCGGTGGGCGCGGGGAGTGCGGCGGCCTCGGCGAGGGCGAGCGCGGGCGCGAGGGGCGAGGCACCGCCGGCGCCGTCGGTGTCCAGGACCAGCCGGATGCCCGCGGTGCGGTGGATGCGTTCGCGGCGCGCGGCCGGCTGCTCGACGCCGATCGGAACGTAGGCCGCGCCGGCGGCGAGGATGCCCAGCGCCGCCACGATCTGCTCCGGCCCCTTGGGCAGGGTGACCGCCACGCTCTCGCCGGGCGCGACGCCCCGCGTGCGCAGGGCGGCGGCCACGCGCAGTGCGCGCTCGGCGAGTTCGCCGTACGACAAGGTGCCGCCGTCGGCGTCCGAGGGGCCCCACAGCAGGGCCGGCGCGTGCGGTCGTGCCGCGGCGTGCGCGAAGAATCCCTCGTGCAGGCTGTGCCGCGACCGGGGGGCGTCGGTGGTGTTCACCCGATCGAGGACGGCCCGCTGCGCGGCGGGCAGCAGGTCCGGCATCGGCTCCCGCCAGTCGGCCTCGGCCGTGCCCAGGCGGGTGACCAACTCCCGATAGGCGGCGAACATCGCGTCCACGACACCGTCCGGGAAGGCGTCCTCGCGCACGTCCCAGTTGACCAGCAGTCCACCGCGCACCTCGGTGATCTGGGCGTCGAGCAGCACCTGCGGCCCCTGCGAGACGATCCACGACGGTTCGCCGAACAGTCGGCGAACGTCGGCGTCGAAGAGTTCGCCCAGGCCCAGTGCGCTGGTGTACACGATCGGGGCGAGCACCTGTTCGCCCCGAGCGCGGGCCAGGTCGCGCAGTACGTGCAGGCCCGAGTGGTCGGCGTGCGCCGCGTCGCGGTGCATGCGGGACTGGAGCGCGCGGGTGTGGTCCAGGAACGAGCGCGGCTCGGACATGTCGACGTCCAGGAGCACCGATCCGGTGAAGTCGCCGACCAGGCGCGGTACGTCCGGGTGCAGGTCCTCGCGGTCGAACAGCGGCACGTTCAGCAGGAACCTGGGGCCGGCGCTCCAACCGGCCAGGACGGCGGCGAACGCGGTCGCGAAGGCCATCGCGGGGGTGATCCCGTGCGCGTGCGCGCGGGCGGACCAGTGCCCGTGCTCCTCGGTGGTCAGCCACAGGTGACGCCGGGTCACTCGGGTCAGGTCGGCCGGAAGCGGGGCGCGCAGCGGGAGATCGGGCGCGCCGGGCAGGTCGGGGATGCGCTCGTGCCAGTAGGCGGCGGCGCGTTCGGCCGCGGCGCGCCGCAGCGGGGGACGGGCGGCGAGGTAATCGCGGTAGTCGTAGCCGAGTTCGGCGGGCACCCGCTCGGGGTGCGCGTACAGGTGGGCCAGATCGGCCAGCAACACCCGGTAGCTGAGCGCGTCCGCGGCCACCATGTCCACGTCCAGGTGCAATCGGCTGCGGCCGTCGGGCAGCAGGCTCACCCGCAGGTCGAAGACCCGGCCGGCTTCGATGTCGAGCATCTGGTGCGAACATTCGTCGCGGACGCGGTCCAGGTGCTCGGCGGCGGTCGCGGCGTCCGCGTCGCGCAGGTCCAGCACCCGCAGCACGTCGCCGGGCACGGTGGGGCGGATCTCCTGACGACCGTCGTCGGTGATCCGCACGCGCAGCATGGGGTGTCGGGCGACCAGGGCGCGCGCGGCGGCCTCCAGCCGGGCCGGGTCCACGGCGGCGCCGGGTTCGGTGTCGAACTCGGTGTACAGGTGCGCCGCGACACCGCCCAGGGTCTGTCCCTCGGAACGACCGATCCAATAGGCGTGTTGCATGAGTGCGAGCGGGAACGACCCGGGCCCGGTGCCGGGTTCCGCCGCCGGCTCGACCGTCGGTAGCGGATCCGGCTCGGCCGCCGCCGGCTCGCCGCCCGCCAGCAGCGCGACCCACGCCCCGACGGTGGGTGCGGTGGCCAGGTCCGCGAAGGTGACCCGGGCGCCGGCCCGGCGCCATCCGCCGGCCAGGCGCATCAGGCGCAGCGAGTCGAGTCCGTGCGCGATCAGGTCGTCCCCGTCGCTCAGGGATTCCGGTGCCACGCCCAGCATTTCCGCCACGTCGCGCCGTACGTCCTCGACGGTCAGCCGCACGCTGTTCTCCTTCGATCACGAATGTGTCCGCGGGACGCGAGTGCGACGGTGTCCATCCGAGACGTCCTTGACACCCACCCCGAGCGTCACAAATATAGGCTAGGCAAACCTAAGTCGGGCAAGGCTTTTCGATCGATCAAGACAGTTCGCCGCTCCTCGGACCGGCGCCGAAGGGGCCACGCCTTGACGAGTGCGAACCAGGCCGCCGACCGTCGCCGCGAGCTGATCCGGCGGCTGCTGGCCGAAGCGGGTATGCAACCGGACACCCCCGCCGACGCCATCGAACCGCGCGACCGGAGTGCGCCCACGCCGCTGTCCGCGGTACAGCACAGCCTGTGGCTGCACCAGCAGGCCTACCCCGAAAGCACGTCGTACAACGGTTGCCTGCTGATTCGGATCCGCGGCCCGCTCGACGTGGCCGCGCTGCGCGTGGCCACGCGCGAACTCCTGCGCGCGCATGAGGTCCTGCGCACCACCTACCACGCGGACCCCACCGGCCTGCCGCACCAGGTGGTCACCGCGACACCCGAAATCGCCCTGCCTATACGTGACTTCGCCCACATCCCGGCCGAGTCGAGGGAGGCCGAGGCCGATCGGGTCGCGCTCCGTCTGGCCTCTCGCCCCTTCGACCTCGCGCGTGAGCGCTCCGTGCGCCACGAACTCCTCGCCTTCGGGCCCGAGGACCACACACTGGTCCAGGTCGTGCACCACATCGCCTGGGACGGCGGCACGTGGGGCGTGCTCGCGCGCGACCTAGCGGCGTTCTACCGGCGCGCCCACGAAGCGGAGTCGGCGTTCACCGCCGCCGTGCCGCGCGTACAGTACGCCGACATCGCCGCATGGGCGCACGCCCGGCCGCTCGACGACGCGGGCACGAAGTTCTGGCGCGAACGGCTGACCCCGCCGCCGAACCCGCCCGAGCTGCCGGCCGACGGCCCCAGAAGGCCCCCACCGGACGAGCGCGGCGGCCGGATCGTGCGTCGCCTGGACCCGCAACTGCCGGCCCGCATCCGCGCGTTCGCCGCACAGGCGGGCGTCACCCCGTTCACCGTCGTGCTCACCGCGTTCGCGGCGGTGCTCCGGCGCTACACCGGCGCCGACGACCTGCCGATCGGCACGTTGGTGATGGACCGGGCGAACGCGCACGCCGCCGAGTTGATCGGCAACTTCGGCAACACCGTCGTGGTGCGCGCCGATCTCGCCGACGACACGCGCGAATCGACGTTCCGCCGGGCCGCCGTACGGCTGGGCGCGGTGTGCGCCGACGCGTTCGAGCACCAGGACATCCCCTTCGACCGAGTCCTGGACGAGGTCCGCCCGCCGCGCCGTCCGGGTCGGCCGCCGCTGTTCGACGTGATGTTCGGGCTGCTCACCCAGGAGTTGGGCGAACTCGACCTGCCCGGCCTGGAGACCTCCTGGCGGCACGTGCACAACGGCACCACCCAGTTCGACCTCGCCCTGGAGGGCTTCCTCCGGGACGAGGACCTGCTGGTGGAGGCCACCTACCGCACGCCGCTGTTCGAACCCGACACCATCGAACGCCTGCTCGCCCACCTCGAGACCCTGCTGACGGCCGCGCTGGCCGAGCCCGACGCGCCGCTCGCGCTGCTCGAGGCGATCCCCGCGGACGAGATCGTCGAGCAACCCCGCGACGAAGACGAAGACTTCCCCGCCGGCGGCGTCGCCGCGCTCGTGGACGCATGCATCCGGGAACGACCGCGGGCCGTCGCCGTCCGCGCCGGCGACACCACCTGGACCTACGCCGACCTGGACGCGCGCGCCGACCGGATCGCCGCCGCCCTCACCGAGGCCCTGCGCGCGAACGGCGCCGGCGGCGAACCCGTCGTCGCCCTGGCCCTGTCACGCACCGCCGACCTGATCGCGACCCTGCTCGCCACCCTGCGGATCGGCGCCGCCTACCTGCCGCTCGACCGCACCCACCCGCCCGCGCGCGTCGCCGCGATGCTCGCCGACGCCGCACCCGACCTGCTGGTGTGCGACGCCGGCTACACCCCGCCCGCCGACGCGGCGCCCGTGCTGCGCGTCGACGACCTCCCCGCCGCACCCACCGGCGCCGCGACACCCGGTGCGGACCGCCCGCGGATCCACCCGCAGGCGCCCGCCTACGTCGTCTTCACCTCCGGCTCCACCGGCCGCCCCAAGGCCGTCGTCGGCACCCAACGCGCCCTGGGCAACCGGCTGCGCTGGGGCCGCTCCGCCCTCACCGCCGCGCCCGGCACGAGCGTTCGCGTGGCCAAGAGCGCCCTCGCCTTCATCGACGGCAGCACCGAGATCCTGGGCGCCCTCGTCGCCGGCGACACCCTGGTCCTGGCCGACGACGCCACCGCCCGGGACCCGCTGCGCCTGACCGAACTCGCCGACGGCCACGGCGCCGGCGTACTCACCGTCGTGCCCAGCCTGTTGGAGACGCTCCTCGACACCGCGCCGCCGGGGTCCCTGGCCGGCGTGCACACGTGGATCTGCTCCGGCGAGGCCCTGCCCGCCGCCCTGGCCGACGCCGTTACCGCACGTTGGCCCGACGCCCGCGTGGTCAACCTGTACGGCTGCTCCGAGGCCGCCGGCGACAGCCTCGCGCACGTCCACCGCCCGCCCGCCGCCGCGTCCGCGACCGTGCCGATCGGGCGGCCGATCTCGCGCACCCGCGCCCACGTGCTGGACGAGGCGCTGCGCCCGGTGCCCATCGGCGTACCCGGCGAGCTCCACCTCGCCGGCGACGGCCTCGCCCGCGGCTATCTCGGCCGCCCCGCCGCGACGGCGGAGCGATTCGTCGCGGACCCGTACGGGCCGCCGGGGAGCCGGCTGTACCGCACCGGCGACCTGGTCCGGCGGCGATCGAACGGCGAACTGGAATTCCTGGGCCGGGCGGACCACCAGATCAAGATCCGCGGTGTGCGGATCGAACCCGGCGAGATCGAGGCCCGACTCCTGGGACACCGGGGCATCGCCCGCGCGGTGGTGGTGCCGATCCGGTCCGGGAGCGCGCTGTGCGCCTATCTCGTGCCCACCCGGGGCACCTCGATCGACGTCGACGCGGTACGGGCCGGGCTCGCCCAGACCCTGCCCGCGCCGTTGCTGCCCGACGCGTACGTCGTCCTGGACGCGTTCCCGCTCAACCCCAACGGCAAGCTCGACCGGGCCGCGCTGCCCGCCCCGCGGGCGAGCACCGCGCCGACGCGGGCACCGGCCGACGACCGCGAGCGCGCCCTGTGCGCGATCTTCGCCGAGTTCCTCGACCTGGCACCGGACCAGGTCGGGCCGGACGACGACTTCTTCGCGCTGGGCGGGCACTCGTTGCTCGCGGCACGGCTGGCGAACCGGCTGCGCGGCGCCTTCGCGGTCGAACTCGCCGTGCCCGACGTCTTCCACGCGCCCACACCCGCCGCGCTCGCCCGACTGCTGGACACCGCCGAGCCGGTGCGCCCGCGCGTCCGCGAGATCGCCGTACCCGACCCGGCACCCGCGTCGTTCGCGCAGGTCGGTCTGTGGTTCGAGGAACAGGTGCGCGGACCGTCCGCGGCCTACAACCTGCCGCTGGGGGTGCGCCTGCGCGGGCGGGTCGACCCGGAGGCGATCCGTGCGGCGCTGCGCGACGTGGTCCGGCGTCACGAGAGCCTGCGCACGCTCCTGGTGCCCGGTACCGACGGCACACCCGTACGCGAGGTACTCGCCCCCGCCGCCGCGCACTCGCGGTTGCACTGCGCCGTCGTGGCGGCCCACACGTGGCCGGCGGAGCGGCTCGCCGCCGAGGTGGCGGCCCTGGTCGCCCGCCCCTTCGACATCGGCGCCGACCTGCCGGTGCGGGCCGCGGTGTTCGTCGGACCCGCCGACGGGGAGTGCGTCCTGGTCCTGGTGCTGCACCACAGCGCGGCCGACCGCTGGTCGTTCGGGCCGCTGCTGGCCGACCTGACCACCGCCTACACCGCGCACACCACCGGATCCAAGCCGCAGGCGTGTCCCGAACCGGCCGTCGGGCACGGCTCGTACGCGGCGTGGCAACGCGCGATCCTGGGCGCGCGGGACACGCCCACCGATCTGACCAGGCGCCAACTCGACTACTGGACGCAGACCTTGCGCGACGCACCGGAGGAACTGGCGCTACCCGCCGAACGCTCCCGGCCCGCGGAGCGGAACCATCGTGGTGCGAGCGTCGAACACACCCTGCCCGCCGACCTCGTCGACACCCTGCGCGACGTCGCACAGGACGCCGGCACCAGCGTGTTCACCACCCTGCACGCGGCCGTGGTGGCCGTACTGCACCACCTCGGCGCGGGCGAGGACATCCTCCTGGGCGCCCCCGTCGCGGGCCGCACCGACGAGGATCTCGACCGTGTGGTGGGCTATTTCGTCAACACCGTCGTGCTGCGCACCCGAGTCGACGGCGACCCGACCTTCGCCGAGCTCCTCGAACGCACCAGGACCGCCGACCTGGCCGCCTTCGCGCACGCCGACGTGCCCTTCGACTGGGTGGTGGAGCGGCTGCGGCCCACCCGTACGCTCTCCCGGCACCCGCTGATCCAGGCCACCGTCACCCACCACCGCGCCGAGGAGATCGAACTGGCGCTGCCCGGCACGCACGCCGAGCCCTTCGCGCCGAATACGGGCGCGGCGATGTTCGACCTGGACCTGCGCTTCGTGGAGACCGCCACCGACGGCATCCGGGTGCAAGCCGGCTACGCGTGCGACCTGTTCGAGCACAGCGGCGTCGTCACGCTGCTGGACCGGCTGCACCGGCTGCTCTCCCGCGTGCTCGCCGACCCGCACGCGCGCCTGAGCGGCCTGGACCTGCTCACCGACGCCGAACGCCGGCTGCTCGTGCACGAGGTCAACGCCACCGCGCACGAGGTGCCCACGACGACCGTGGTGGAGCGCTTCACCGCCCAGGCCCGCCGCACCCCGGACGCCCCCGCCCTGATCGACGCGGCCGGCACGGCCACCGGGTACGCCGAACTGGCGGATCGTGTGCGGGCGAACGCGCGACGGCTGATCGACCGGGGGGCCGGGCCCGGCACCCTGGTCGCGATTGCACTGCCCCGCTCGGCCGACCTGGTGGTCGCGCTCCTGGCGGTGCTCGCGAGCGGTGCGGCGTATGTGCCGCTGGATCCCGGGGAGCCGCCCGCACGCCTGGCGCAGACGATCGCCGACGCCCGGCCGGCGTTCGTGTTCACCGACGCCGCGCACGCGCGGCGGCCCTGGGGCGTGCCGGTCATCGTGACCACCGACGACCCGACCGAGGCCGCGGCCTCGGCTGAACTGCCGGCACCGCCGCGGGCCGCGCACCCCGCGTACGTGCTGTACACCTCCGGATCCACCGGCCGCCCCAAAGGCGTGCTGGTCTCACACGGCGCCCTCGCCCACCAACTGGCCTGGGTGCAGGACGAGTACGCGCTCACCCCCGCCGACCGCGTCCTGCACAAGGCGCCCGTCGGGTTCGACGTGTCGTTGTGGGAGCTGTTCTGGCCGCTGTGCCAGGGCGCGGCCGTCGTCCTGGCCGATCCCGACGGCCACCGTGATCCCGCCCACCTGGCCGCACTGATCGACACCCGTGCGGTCACCGTCGCGCACTTCGTGCCGCCCGTGCTGGACGCCCTCCTCGACGTCGTCGAAGCCGCGACCGGCCCGAGCCCGACGCCACCGGCCGAACGGGCGTTGCGTTTGCTCCTGTGTGGCGGCGAGGGGCTGCCACCGGCCACCGTCCGCCGCAGCGCCCGAGTGCTCGGGCTGATGCCGCACAACACGTACGGGCCCACCGAGGCCACGATCACCGCGACCGCGTGGAATCCCGCCGGCACCGTCGTCGAGGACGTCGTGCCGATCGGACGACCGGTGTGGAACACCGGCGCCCTGGTGTTGGACGCCCGACTGCGACCCACCCCGATCGGGCTGCCGGGCGAGCTGTACCTGACCGGGGCCCAACTCGCCGACGGATACCTGCACCGTCCCGGTCCGACCGCCGAACGCTTCGTGGCCGACCCCTACGGCCCGCCCGGCACCCGGATGTATCGCACCGGGGACCTGGTGCGCCGGCGCGCCGACGGCGCCCTGGTGTATCTCGGCCGGACCGACCATCAGGTCAAACTGCGCGGCGTGCGGGTGGAACTGGGCGAGATCGAGGCGCTGCTGACCGGGCGGGCGGAGCTGACGGCCGCCGTGGTCACCGCCCGGCCCGGGCCGACCGGTGCGCCGCTGCTGGTGGCGTACGTGGTCGCGAGCGCCTCCGCGTCCGTGGACCCCGAGGCGCTGCGCGGCGAGTTGGCCGATCACCTGCCCGAACACCTGGTCCCGGCCGCGATCGTGGTCCTGCCCGTGCTGCCGCTGCTGGCCAACGGCAAACTCGACCGGGCCGCGCTGCCGGATCCGGCCGTCGCCGCGCCGACCGCGGACGGCGCGCCGAGCGATCCCGCGCAGGCCGAACTGGCCCGAATCTTCGCCGAGGTGCTACGGGTGGACCGCGTCGGCGTGCGGGACGGGTTCTTCGCACTGGGCGGGGACAGCATCGGGGCCACGCTGGTGGCGACCAAGGCCCGTGCCGTCGGACTGCGGTTCACCGTTCGGGACGTCTTCCGGCACCAGAGCGTACGCGCGCTCGCCCGGGTCGCCCGCCGCGACGAGGTCCCGACGGCGCCCCCCGCACCGCTCGTGCTCGCCGACCCGCCGCTGGCCCACGTTTTCCGGGACGGCGGGACCGGGCCGAACGGCCACCATGTGTGCGCGGTGCGGGCCGTCGCTTCCGGGCGAACGGGGCTACTGGAGACGGCCGTTGCCGGACTCGCTCGTCGATACCCGGTGTTGCGGCTGCGGATCGAGACGGTCGGCAAGCGGTTGTGGCGCACCACGTCGACGGCCGAGGCGAACCCGAGAGTGGCTGTCGTCGCCGGTACGCGGGAAGACGTGGCCGAGCAGCTCGCGCGGACGGTGGCCGCGTTGGACGTGGTCGAAGGGCCGACGCTGGCGGTGACGCTGACGCCGGGGCGCCTGTTCGTGGCCGCGCACGCCCTGGTGCTGGACGCGGCGGCGGTCGAACGGATCGCGGACGAACTGGCCGCCGACGTACGGGCGGATCCGCCGTCGACATCGGCTGCCGAGCCCGACGCGGGGCCGGAGGTCGCCGCGCGAGCCGACAGTGCGGCGGCGGATGCCCTCCCCCTGGTCGCCGCGCGTGCGCACGCGACGCCGGCGGACGCTTCGCCGGCGGACGCCGATCGCATCGACGCGGATCCGGTCGCCTGGGCAGAGGAGTTGCGCGACGTGACGCCCGCGCCCGCCGTACGAGGCACGGGTTACGGCCGCTCCCTGTTCCTGAGCACCATCGTGGTCACCACCCCCGATGCCGGTTCCATCGAGGCCGTTCGGGCCGCCGCCGGCGAGGCGTTCCTGAGCGCGCTGCGCACGCGTAGCCCCGAACCGGAGAGATTGCTGATCGACCGGGTGGTGGACCCGCACCGATCCGGCGAAACGGTGGCGCCGGTCGGGTCGTTCGCCTACGCCTACCCGCTCGCCTTCGACCGGGAAGGGGCGTTGCCGGACGTGCACGCCGCCGACCTGCGCGGCGCCGGATACACCCGAATGCGCTATGCGAGCCGATCCGGGGCCCGGGTCCTGGGCCGGGTTGCCCGCGCGCAGATCGTCCTGCGCGACGCGCCTGCCCACGGCTGGGCCGACGACCTGCCCTCGGCGGTCAGTACGCGCTGGCCCCTGGACGCGGCGATCGCCGTCTCGACGGGCGAGGACGGCACGCGGTGCCGGCTCACCCTGCATGCCGGGCCCACCGTCGACGCCGAGGACGCACGCCGCCTGCTGGCGACGTGGGTCGAGCGGACGACCGCGCGCATCCCGGGAGCCGGCACGACCACCGACCACGAGACGACCACACCGAACACGGACACCGGGCGGACGACGTGAGCGACCTCAACCCTTCGAACGACCACCCGGCCCACACCCCGGCGGCACTGTGGAGCCGCGAGGCGTTCGAGAACGCGCCGCCGACGGTGCGCGCGATGGTCGCCCCGCGCGAACTCGCACCCGACGCCGCGCACATCCGCGCGGTGGCGGTCCTGGCCCGACACCGGGACCTGAGTACCGGCGGCCCGACGGCGTGGTGCGGCACCTTCACGGTCGACACGGACGCCCGGCGCTCGACCGCCCGGGTGGCACGGGTGGACGGTACGCCCGCGACCGCGTGGGTGGATCGTGGCCCCGAACTGCCCGGGCTGCTGGTCCTCGCCCTGCCCGGAGCCGTCGTCGACGGGACCTCGTGGCGCATCCTCGCCGGCGAACTGCGCTCGGGACTGCGCGGCGAACCGATCGGACCCGAGCCCGCGCCGACCGCCGACTACGCCGCCGCCGTCGCCCGCGAGGCCGACGACCCGGAGCTGGTCGACCGGGCCACCGACTGGTTCACCCTGATCGACCGGGTGGACGACCTGGACGCGCCCGCGCCGTGGCCCGGGAGCGAGCCCGGGGCCTGGGACACGCCGCCCACCGGCGCCGCGACCATGCTCGAACTCCCCTTCGACACCGACCCCTTGAGCACGCGGACGCCGCTGCGCACGATCGTCGCCTCGACCGCGGCGCGGATCCTGGCCCGCTTCGCCCCCGGGCCGCTGTTCGTGGACGTCGTGGAGGACGACCGGGACCGCCACGACGGACGCTTCGCCCGCACCGTAGGCGACCTGCGACGCGTCTTCCCCGCCCTGCTGGAACCCGGCTCGCCCGACACCGACGCGCTGCCCGCGAACCCGCGCGCCGCCGCCGACTTCGGCCTGGCGCTCTACCTCGGCGAGCAGACCGCGGGTGCCCTCGCGGACGCGCCCGAGGCAGGCGTGCTGGTGGCCTACGGCCATACCGACCTCGGCGACGAGGAACTGCTCGCCTACGATCGCGAGAGCGACGGGTACGCCGTCTCGCGCTATCCGCTGCGCCTGGACCTGTGGGTGGACCACTCGCCCGCCGGGGCCGGGCGACGGGTCGCGCTGCGGGTTGTCGCCGATCCGAAGGCGCTGCCCGAACTCGACGTCGCGGCACTGCTCCGGACTTGGCGGGCGGCACTGGAACCCGCCCTGCTCGACGCGGCCCGGGCCGGACGCGAGGACGACGCGCAGGCCGGTGCCCTCGCCGCCCGTGACGCCGCCCTCGACTCTGCGATCGGCGGCCTGGGCGTGGCCGAGGTGCTGCCGCTGTCGCCGCTGCAGGAGGGTCTGCTCTTCCACCTGATGCTCGACGGCGCGGCCCGCGACATCTACGTACAGCAGGCCGTCCTGTTCCTCGACGGCCCCGTGGACGCCGATCGCCTCGCGGGCGCGGCGCGGTGGGTCCTGGAGAAGTACCCGAATCTGCGCGCGGGCTTCGTGAGCACCGAGGACGGCCCCGTCCAGGTGATCCCCGAGCGGTTCACCGTGCCGTTCGCCTACGCCGACCTGACCGACCGCGGGGCCGATGTCGACGCCGCCTTCGAGGCGTTCGCCGACCGCCAACGGGAGATCCCGTTCGACGCGGCCCGGCCCCCGCTGATCCGCTTCGCCCTGGCCCGTACCTCCGACACCGGCCACCGACTCCTGCTCACGTCCCAGGTCGCGCTGCTCGACGGTTGGTCCGGCGGCCTCGCGCTGACCTCGCTCCTGGAGTTCTACACCGACGCCGAGGCCGAGAGCGCGCGGGCCACCACGCCCTTCCGGGTCTTCCTGCGTTGGCTGGGCACCCGCGATCGGGACGCGGCCCGCGACGCGTGGTACGCCTACCTGGGCGACGTCGCCGAACCCACGCTCCTGGCCGGCCCGCGCCCGCCCGGCGACGACGCCACGCCGGCCTCGGCCGGCGAGATCCACCGCGAGGTGCCCGCCGCGCTCGCCGCCCGCCTGGCGGCCCGCGCCCGCGAGGCGGGCGTCACCGTGGGCACGCTGTACGAAAGCGCCTGGGGGCTGCTGCTGGGCCGACTCACCGGACGCGACGACACGGTGTTCGGCGCGTTGGTGTCGGGACGCCACCCCGACGTCGACGGCATCGACACCACCGTCGGCGTGTTGTTCAACACCGTCCCGGTACGGGTCCGCGTCGCGCCGCACGAGCCGATCGCACAGCTGTGGCGGCGCACCCAGGACGACAAGGCCGACCTGCACGACCACCCCTACCTGGGCTTGAGCGAACTCCAGGCGATGGTGGGCGCCGGCCCGCTGTTCGATACCTTCTTCGTCTTCCAGAACCTCCCGTTGCCGGACAGGAACCGCGGGTTCGGCCCCGAGGGAGGACTGCGCGTCCTCGGCCACGCGGTGCGCGACGCCACCCACTACCCGGTGTCCGTGGTGATCACCCCCGGCGAGGTCACCCGCCTGCGCGCGATGTACCACGACGACGCCTTCGATCGCGCCGACGTGGAGCTTCTGACCGAGCGCTACCTGCGCATCCTCGAAGCCTTCGCGAGTCACCCCACCCGCGCGTGTGCCCGCGTCGACATCCTGGAAGCGGCCGAACGCCGACGCGTCGTGGCCGAGTGGAACGCGACTTCGCATCCGGTGCCGGAGGTGACGGTGGCGGATTTGTTGGAGGAGCGTGCGGGGTTGGTTCCGGATGCGGTCGCGGTGGTGCAGGATCCGGATGGTGCGGCGCCGTTGGTGTGGTCGTATCGGGAGTTGAACGAGCGGTCGAATCGGATCGCGCGGTTGTTGCGGGTGCGGGGCGCGGGTCCGGAGCGGGTGGTGGGTCTGGCGCTGCCGCGGACCGCCGACATGGTGGCGGCGTTGTTCGCGGTGCTCAAGACCGGTGCCGCCTACCTGCCCATCGAACGCGACGTGCCCGCCGAACGCACCGCGTGGATGCTCGCCGACACCGCGCCCGTCTGTGTCCTCACCAGCGGCCCCGGCCCGGATACCCCCGACGCCGTCGATCTCGACGATCCTTCGGTGCGGGCAGAGTTGGCGGGGTTGTCGGGGGCGGATCTGTCGGATGTGGAGCGTTCGGACTTCGTGCGTTCGGATGGGGCGCGGTTGGAGCATCCGGCGTATGT
>NZ_JBVHLU010000159.1:0-16525 GCF_055558835.1 Embleya sp. NPDC025285 | reverse complement strand
CACTCACCGACCTCCCCGCCGCATCCCGCCCGAGCATGGCAAGACTGGACCAGGCCCTGGGCCAGGACGACCCCGCCGCCCTGATCGACCCCCTCAACGCCACCCGCCCACACCTGGCCGCCGCCCACCCGGAACTGGCCGCCCGCATCCACGCCCTCGTGGACCCACCCGGAGCCGGCGCCACGACGTGAGGACCCGCCCGCTCCATGGCGGGGCCGCCGGCGCAACACTCTCACCGGCCTCCTCTGCCCAAGCCCCGAGGCCGCGTTCGGGCCAGACCTGCCGCAGCGCCGTGCGGCCCGAACGCCGCTGCGGAGCAGGTGCGTTCCACGGATCGGCGGAAAGGTCCCTCAGACGTCCTTGTCCGGGGGCACGGGGCGCTGTGCGGCCCATGCCTCCCGTGTCGCCTCGTCGACGGGCCGGTGGTAGCCGGGAGCCGCCCCGAACCCGAGCACGGACATCACCTTGCCCGCGACCACACCGAGCACGGCTATGCCCACCGCGACGGCGAACAACCACGGCCGTGCGAGGACAACGGCGAACCCCCCGAGGAAGGCACCCACCAGGATCACCGAAATCCCCGTCCACGACGCCGCCGATGCACCATGCTGCGCGCTCATCCGCTTCCCCCTTCTCGATCCCTCGGCCCGGGCTCCCGAAACAACCATCGGTACTCCGATGCGCCCGCCCGAAACCGCCCCGCAAGTTCGTCCGGTGATGCCCTCTACCCGATCCGGCGCGCACCATGTCGGCCGAGCACGAGCCATGCCGGCGAGGCGAAGTCCCCTTCGGCACAGGCCGATGCCAGGGAGTCAAGCCGTAGGCACCCCGCTTCCCGACGCGTCCTCGTCGGCGGTCGGCGCGGGCGCTTCTTGCGGTGGGCGCAGGCGGTCACGAAGACGCCGTACCCGTACTCGCCCGGCGCCGCGACGAACCGGGCGTCGTCGGCCCCGCTCTCCTCCTCCAGGCGGTGCCCACCGTCCCCGGGCCCCGCTGGTTCGGAGATGGTGGGAGAGCTGCCGCCGACCCGGACCCACTCTCTTCCGGGCCGGCCGGGAACTCTCCCACACTCAGACTTCGGCTCACCTCGACCGCACCGTGGACGATGCCCCGAAATGGTCAGCCGTGGGCTACGGAAGGGCTGCTGCGGCGCAGGCCACTCCGGCGACGAACGGGTTCACGAACGCGGCTGTGAGTGCGACCCCGCACGCCGCGACATCACCCGCACGAGCATCGACCACTCGATCATCGGTGCCCGGTGGTCCGGGGCCCG
This sequence comes from Embleya sp. NPDC025285, assembly GCF_055558835.1. NCBI lineage: Bacteria > Bacillati > Actinomycetota > Actinomycetes > Kitasatosporales > Streptomycetaceae > Embleya > Embleya sp. NPDC025285. The sequence goes on along the minus strand of NZ_JBVHLU010000159.1, from coordinate 15,252 downwards.
ATCCGGATGGCCCTGCTCTCCGCAGACACCCACGCGGGCGGGATTCACTTCGGCCGGTCTCCGCAGAACTTGTGTTCCGCCGCCACGGGGTCGCGGGGGATGCGCAGTGTCGTGCGATGGTGGGAACCGGCGAGGTTGCGGAGGAAGCGGCTCGGGCTCAATGGTGCGCGGGTGGAGTCGAGGAGTTCCTTCAGGTCGCCGCACGAGAGCGCGTGCCGGGCGGCGGCCAGGTTCTCGGGGGTGACGCCCGGAACGCCGGGGGCCGGCAACTCGTGCATCGCAGGGTCGAGTTCGAGGGCGAGGAGCCAGACGTCGTCGATGAGTTTGCGGTGGCCCGGCCATTTGTGTTGCCAGCCCGGCGTGTATTCCAGGTGCGCGCCGACGGTGTTGGCCAGGCCCCAGACCTCGACGATGTACTGGTCGAGCGGGACCACTTGGCCGGTGACTCCGAGGAAGCCGCCCGGGATGGATACTCGGGCCGGGGCGTGATCCGGGTTCAGCGGCAGCATCGTGGTGGGCCGGCCATCGGGTCCGAGTCGCACCAGGACGGGACGATTCGCGGCCAATCCCGCGGCCGTCGACTCACGCAGTCCGGGGAACGTGAGGACCCAGTCACGTGTGTGGTCGGCGTTGGAGGTGCCGGTGATGCGGATGTCGCTGTCGCGAACCCGTGCGGTCGTCGAGGCGTCGTGCCCGTGGTAGGCCGCAGGGTGCCACGGGCCCACACAGGCCACGGCCCACACCCCCACGAGCGCGGCCACCGGGCTCGTCCAGCGTGTCGCGGGCAGTAGCAACCCGGGCATGAGCGCGAGGAACATCGCCGGGAGCAGCATCCGGGCATGCATGTAGTCCCCGCCGAGGTTGATCACGTAGACCGTGACGACCAGGGCCGACACGATCGGTGTGAGCGGCACCACCAGCTTGCGCCGGTCGGTCCGCGACCGGATCGACCAGGCCGCGAGAACGGCGAGGAACAGCAGGGCCGGCACGTACAGGACGTAGGGCGCGGTGAAGTCCCAGAGGTAGCGCATTCCGCGGCCCGGGTCGCTCGTGCCGGCCTCCTTGGTGAGCGCGGGCATCGGGACCAGCAGGCCGTAGTAGCCGGCACGGAAGATCTCGTACGCGATCGGCAGCGCGCTCGCGGCCGCGATCCGTGCGACGCACGCGCCGCGGCCGGGCCGCGCCACGAGCAACGCACCCACGAGGAACACCCCGGTGACGAGCGCCAGATCGGGCCGCACCAGGACCCCGAGCCCGTACCAGACGGAATCCGCGCACGCCGGACCCGCGCTCGTCCCGCTGCGGGACCGCACGAGCAGCCACCAGCAGCCGGCGAGCCAGAACGTGCCGAGCCCGGTGTCCAGACCGGCGGTTGCGTAGTCCCAGAAGACCGGCACCGCCAGTGGCACCAGCACACCCGCGGGAAGGAGCAACCTGCCCGCGGGCTCCGTGTACAGACGCCTGGTGGCGTCGAGTGCGACGGCCACTCCCGCCGTGGTCAGCACCAGCCCCGCCATGACCGCGACGAACCCCAGGTCGCCCGGCGTGATCGCGCCGAGGAGAACCAGCAGCCACTGCCACAGCGTGCTCGTATTGGCCTCGACGCGCTCGTCCACGTTCAGCACGGGGCCGTTGCCGGCGAGGATCTGGCGGACGGTCCGCAGGAAGATGACGCCGTCGTCGGCGAGAGCCCGATGCCGCCACCCGAGCACTCCCAACACGATCGTGGGCACCATCACGGCCAACGCGTTTCGACGTCGAAACCGTGCGAGGGGGCCGGGTACCGACGGGTCGGGGGGCTCAGCCGCGGCTTCGTCGATGCCAACCGGGAGGAGCGACGGGTTGGCCATGGGTCCTCGGGTCTCTTTGTTGTTCGGACACGGGCTCTCGACCCACATGTGCGGACGGCCCGGTTCCCGGGCCCACCTTGCGAGACGCTAATCGGCAGGCCGGCGGAATCGACTGGGGAAACGCGACCGTTGTTCCGGGACGGCGACGTGATTCCGGGGATGGTGCTTGGTGTGGGGACCGAGATGTTGGAGATTGGCCGGGGTACTTCCATTGGCCGTCCGGGTGACGGCGGAGAAGCCGTCTTCTTACCGAACTTGGCGTCGGTTTACAGGACTTGGATCCTCGGTGGGGTGATGTTGCTGCTGTCGGCGCATGAGGGCAGGGCCTCTTGGAATCTCGGTGGCTGTCGAGACCGTACGAGATGTCCGGAAGGCCCTGTTGTCACGGTTCTAACGTGGTTGCGGGAGGCAAGTCCAATCCGTTCCGTCCTGAGTGTGACTGCCTCGCGCATGTGTACGGGAACGCGGGCGGACGCGCGCCGGATCCTGCTCCGTCGCGACGCCGTGTCCCTGCCGGGGTCGGCCGAGTTGCGTGTTCTGCGCGGCGTGGCGGAGGTGTTGACGAGTGTCGAGGCGCGACCGCGCTGGAATCCGTCGTCGAGGTCATCGCGAACGGTGGGCCGATGCACGCACCCGGTCGGTGGCGGCCGATGGCGAGCCGGTTGGGTGACGCGTGGCGTTCCGCCGCCGTGTTGGCCAACTCCGCCGGTGAGCCGGGACGGGTTGCCGAGACTCTGCTCGGACGCTACCGGCTTCGCGGGTCCTGCCGACAACGAAGCCCTGGATCGGTCCATCGGTTTGGCCCTGAATGATTTGGACTGGGCGGGGGGTTCCCTCCGAAGTGACCGCTCGCCGGGCGCCCTGGCTCGAGGGTGATCGGTCGTCCCTGCCCGTCACGGTCGGAGTCGTCGAGGCGCTTCCGGGCGTGGGAACGACCTGGGCGAAGCGGCCGATCGATGGCCTCCATTCGGCGGCGGCGTATGTGCACGCGTCGGTGGGCGGCGTGGATGTGCGTGCCGAGCGATGCCGGGGGCCTGTTCATCCGGGGCCGGGGTTGGGTTCATCTGTCGTGAGGTCGGATGGTGGACGATGCGGGGATGACGAGTGACCGGGACGGCACATGCCACAGCACGACCGGGCAATTCCCTTGGCTCGTGGGGATGCCGAAGCCCTGGCCACCACGCTGAAGGCCGTCGCCGACCCCAAGCGCCTGCAACTGTTGAGCCTGATCGCCACGTCCCCCGGCGGGGAGGCTTGTGTCTGTGATTTGTCGGGTTCTCTCGGGTTGCGTCAGCCCACGGTCAGTCATCACCTCAAGGTTTTGATCGACGTGGGGCTGCCGACTCGTGAAGAGCGCGGTACCTGGGCCTGGTACACCCTCGTCCACGATCGCCTCGGCCTGGTGGGCACCATCCTGAACACGGTGATACCCGCACGCTGATCCGCTCGATGTCCCCTGTCGACGACCCGGCTTCGCCGTCCCGCGTCGGTCGCCTCTTCAGTCCTGTTCCCCGGTGATCTCGGTGATGAGGGTCCTGATGCGCTTCTCGATCTCGTCGCGGATCGCGCGGACGGCGTCGACACCTTGGCCGGCGGGGTCGTCGAGGGCCCAGTCGAGGTAGCGCTTGCCGGGGAAGATCGGGCAGGCGTCGCCGCAGCCCATGGTGATGACGACGTCGGAGGCTTGGACGGCCTCGGTGGTGAGGACCTTGGGGGTCGCGTGGGAGATGTCGATGCCGACCTCCTTCATCGCCTCGACCGCGGCCGGGTTGACCTGGTCACCGGGGATCGAACCGGCGGAGCGGACCTCGATGGCGCCTTGGCCCAGGTGTTCGAGGAAGCCTGCGGCCATCTGGGAGCGGCCGGCGTTGTGGACGCAGACGAACAGCACGGAGGGCTTGTCGGACATGGCGGGGTCCTTTCGGTACAGGTGTGGAGCCGGACGGCCAGGAGTGTGGCGTGGCGGTGGTGGTGCGCAGGTCGGTGAGGAGTGCGGTGACGCGGGTGTCGATCTCGTCGCGGATGGTGCGGACGGTCTCGGCCAGGCCGCCGCCGGGGTCGGCGACGGGCCGGTCCGCGTGGCGGCGGCCCGCGACCGGGGTCAGGGCGTCGAGGCAGCCGAGGCTGATGACCACGTCGGCCGCGGCCACGACCTCGTCGGTGATCGCCTTGGGGAACGCCTGGCCGGCGTCGATGCCGATCTCGGCGACCGAGGCGACCACGGCCGCCTCGACCTCCGAGCCGGGTGCGGTGCCCGCCGACCACGCCCTCGCGGCGCCGTCGGCGTGCCGGTTGAACAGGGCGGCGGCGATCTGGGAGCGCCCGGAGTTCGCGGCGCACACGAACAACACGCGCGGCTCGCGGTCGGCGTTCGCGGTGTGCGCGAGCGCGTCCAGGCGCTCGGCGGTGAACCGCTCCGCGAGCAGCGGCAGATGCGTGGTCACGGTGGCGGCCGCGGCCAACGCCTCGCACGAGGCGTACAGCACGGATCGCACCGTCGTCGCCGAGAACACGCCCGCGTACGCGGTGGTCAGGCGCCGCTCGCCGCCGGCCGGCAGGGCAACGAGGGCGCGGGGCATGGTTGGGCTCCTCGGATCGGGGGTTCGCTTTCCGCGTCCCACACCAGTAACGTATCAGTCCATGATGATGTCAGTCGATGCTGATGTGTTGAAGGTGCTCGCGGACCCGCTGCGCCTGCGCATCGTCTCGCTGCTCGCGGGCGAGGCGCTGTGCGTGTGTCACCTGATCGAGGAGACCGACGCGAGGCAGACGAACCTGTCCAACCACCTCAAGGTGCTGCGCGAGGCCGGCCTGGTGGACACCGAGCCGTGCGGGCGCTTCGTCTACTACCGCCTCAGGCCCGAGGCGCTCGACGTCGTCGCCACCGCCCTGGGGGATCTCGCGGCCACCGCGCGCGAGACCGCCGCGAACGCCCGGAAGAGGCCCTGCTGATGACCGCCACCGACAGCCCGCGCGCGACGGCGGACGGCTCCGCCGCGATCGTCGGCAAACTCTCCACCCTGGACCGGTTCCTGCCGGTGTGGATCGGCCTGGCCATGGCGATCGGGATCGGCCTGGGCAAGCTGATCCCGGGTCTGGACGACGCGCTGTCCAAGGTCGAGATCGGCGGCATCTCGCTGCCGATCGCGCTCGGCCTGCTGCTGATGATGTACCCGGTGCTGGCGAAGGTCCGCTACGACCGCCTGGACACCGTCACCGGCGACCGCAAGTTGATGGCGTCGTCGTTGGTGATCAACTGGATCATCGGCCCGGCGATCATGTTCGCGCTGGCCTGGATGTTCCTGTCGGATCTGCCCGAGTACCGCACCGGCCTGATCATTGTCGGGCTGGCTCGCTGCATCGCGATGGTGATCATCTGGAACGACCTCGCGTGCGGCGACCGCGAGGCCGCTGCGGTGCTGGTCGCGCTCAACTCGGTCTTCCAGGTCGTCATGTTCGGCGTCCTGGGCTGGTTCTACCTCGATCTGCTACCCGGATGGCTCGGATTGGGCGACGGGGAACACCTGGACGTGTCGTTCTGGAAGATCGCCGTCAACGTGATCGTCTTCCTCGGCATCCCCCTGCTGGCCGGATTCCTCACCCGCCGCCAGGGCGAGAAGGCCAAGGGACGCGACTGGTACGAGACGAAGTTCCTCCCGAGGATCGGGCCGGTCGCCCTGTACGGGCTGCTGTTCACCATCGTCATCCTGTTCGCGCTCCAGGGCGACACCATCACCAGCGAGCCCGGCGACGTGGCCCGCATCGCCCTGCCGCTCTTGGTCTACTTCGCGGTGATGTGGTTCGGCTCCTACGCCATCGGACGCGGTATCGGCCTCCCGTACGACCGCACCGCCACCCTCGCGTTCACGGCGGCGGGCAACAACTTCGAGTTGGCCATCGCGGTCGCCATCGGCACCTTCGGTGTCACGTCCGGCCAGGCCCTCGCGGGCGTCGTCGGCCCGCTGATCGAGGTGCCCGTGCTGGTGGCCTTGGTCTACGTGTCGCTGGCGTTCATGCGGCGCGCGCGAGAGTCCTCGTCCGTGTGACCTTCCGGATGGCGGCCCGGGTGCTCCCCGCGCCCGTGCCCCCACCGCGAAGCCCTCCCCCGAGGGCCGCCGGAAAGGTCGGCAGCCGCAGGCGCCCGGCTTGTCGGCGCGGATGATCGCCGAGCTCATCCCGTCGGTGATCTCGTGGGTCGGCAGTGCCGCGGGTCGACCGGCTGGGCCCGACCGGATCGTTGCGCCTGCGCCGCACCCGACGGCGTTCGTGCGGGCCGCGCGGTGTGCGGCCGACGACGTGGCCCTGCCCGTCCGGCGCCGTCGGGCACGTTCGATACTGGCCCGGGGAGTCCGGGTGGTTCGGGAAGGGGCCGGCGTTGACGTGGTCCGGCGGCCTGCTCGGCTTCACCGCGGGCATGCTGATATCGGTCGTGACCGCCCCGGTCGGTGTCTCGGGCGCGGTGTTCCTCCTGCCGGTACAGGTCAGCGTGCTGGGGGTGCCGAGCCCGGCGGTGACGCCGACGAACCTGCTGTTCAACGTCGTTGCGGGGCCCGGTGCCCTCGCGCGATACCGCAGAGCCGGGGCCTTGGGCGGGCCCCTTGCCCGGCTGCTGATCCTGGGCAGCGCGCCGGGGGTGGTGATCGGCGCCGCGGTGCGGGTGTTCGCCGTTCCCGGGCCGAGGGTCTTCCGGCTGCTGGTCGCCGCGTTGCTGCTGCCGCTGGGGGTCTGGTTGTGCTCGCGCACGCTGCGTCCGGCCCGCGCTCGAACCGCGGCGCCGCCCTCGCCGCGGACCACCCTCGCGCTCGCGCTCGGCGTCGGGACGGTCGGCGGGATCTACGGTATCGGCGGCGGGTCCATTCTCGGGCCGATCCTCGTGGGCCGCGGGATGCCGGTGGCGGTCGTGGCCCCGGCCGCGCTGGCCTCCACGTTCGTCACCTCCCTGGTCGGCGCGGGCACCTACGCCGCCCTGTCCGTGGTCGCGCCCGGCGACGTCGCCCCGCGGTGGCTGCTCGGTCTGGCGTGCGGACTCGGCGGATTGATCGGCGGGTACCTCGGCGCGCGCCTGCAGCCGCACGTGCCCGAGACGGCACTGCGGCTTCTCCTCGGCGCCCTGGCGGCCGCCGTCGGCGTCCTGTACGCCGTCCAGGGCACGCGCTGAACCCTTCCGCCTCCGGGCGCCGCCCGTCGGCCGGCCTCAGACGTTGCGGGGTGCGGACATGATGACGCCCTGATCTGCCTGGTCGGCGTCGCCGTAGACGTCCAGGACGCCGCTCGCGTGGGCGGGCGTCATGCGGGTGACGGTGAACATGGGCGCGCCGGCGGGGGCGATGTCGGTCACTGCTTCTCCGGATCGGTGGTGGGGATGCTGCCGACGGCGAGGAGGGTGCCGGCGACGGCCAGGACGGCCAGGACGGCGAACATGTGCGGGTAGCCGCCCAGGGGTTCGGCCAGGGCGGCTCCGGCGAACGGCGCGAGGGCGGAGGCGGCCATGATCGGCGCGGCGAGGATCCCGGACAGGGCGCCGTAGGACGCGGTGCCCCACCGGTCGGGGATCGCGGTGGCCTGGAGCAGGGTGGTGATGCCGCGCGCGGTGCCGGCGAGGACGGCGACCGAGATCAGCAGCCACACCGGGCCCGGCACGAACGCCAACACGATCGTGGTCGCGGCGGCCGTGGTCAGGACCCAGGTGGTGCGGGTGCGCACGCTCGTCGAACGGGCCAGGGCGGCGTAGCCCAGGCGTCCGGCGACCTGGCCGACGCCGCCCAGCCCGAGTGCCCAGGCGGCGAGGGTGGTGCTCGCGCCGCGCTCCGTCAGGAGCGGGACGAGGTTGATCATGACCGCGTACATCGCGAAGCACGCGATCGTCAGCGAGAGAACCAGGAGCACGAACGGGCGACTGCGCACCACCGACCGCGTTCCCGCGTTCGCATGGGCCCGCGCCGCATCGGGGGCGGGGGCGGGCGCCTTCGGCCACGGGCGGCGCAGGATCACCGCGTGGACGGGGATGGTGACCCCCGCAAGGATCAGGGCGAGGACGAGGTAGACGCCGCGCCAGGAAAGGTGGTCGGCCAGCGTCGCGGTCAGTGGGGCGAAGACGGTGCCGGCCAGGCCCGCGACGAGGGTGACCGTGGTCAGCGCGGGGACGTGGTTCGGGGCGTTCCAGCGGGTGAGGGCGACGAACGCGGGTTGGTAGAGCACGGCTGTCATCGCCGCCCCGGCGAGCAGCCACGCGGCGGTGAAGCACCAGATGTTGGGGGCGGCGGCCACGGCGATCACGGCCACCGTTGCGAGGGCCGAGCCCAGGGTCATGGCGGCGTGGGGGCCGCGTCGGTCGAGTACGCGGCCGAGCGGGATGCCGCCGACGGCGGCGACGATCAGTGCGGCGGAGAACGCGGCGGTGGTGGCGGGCGGGGACCAGCCGGTGTCGTCCTCGATCGCGCCCGCGAGGACGGGGAAGGCGTAGTAGAGGATGCCCCAGCTGGTGATCTCGGTGACGCACAGCCCGATCAGGACGGCGCGCAGCCGCGGCCGATGCGGATCCTCGGTCGCGGCTGCGCGGGCGGTGCGGGTGGGTGCCGTCACCGGCGCCTGCTCTCGGCGCGGCGCCGGCCGTGACGGGGGTCAGGCATCGGCGCGCTCGGCGTCGCCCGAGTAGCCGTGCACCCGCCCGGTCGCGAACCCGACCCCGGCACCGATGGTGACCGGTTCCGGGGCGGGTGTCCCGCAGCACGACGCCGCGACCGGCTCCGGCTCGGCGGCCGGGGCTCCGCAGCAGGAGGCTTCCTCGACGACCGGCTCCGGAGCACACGTCGAACCGCAGCCGCCGCCGGCCTCGTCCTCGCCGGGCAGGTTCGTGGAGCACACGCCGGTCTCCGGGAGTTCCAGGTGCACGGTGTCGGCGGCCTCGCGGTCGCCGGCGAGTGCGGCGGCGATCGAGCGGACCTGCTCGTAGCCGGTCGCCATCAGGAACGTGGGGGCGCGGCCGTAGGACTTCATGCCGACGATGTAGAAGTCGGTCTCGGGGTGGGCGAGTTCGCGTTCGCCGTGTGGGGGCACGGTGCCGCAGGAGTGGAAGTTGGGGTCGATCATCGGCGCCAGCTTCACCGGGGCCTCGGTGCCCGGGTCCAGTTCGACGCGGACCTCGCGCAGCATGTCCGGGTCGGGACGGAAGCCGGTCGCGGCCACCACGGTGTCGACGGTGATCTCGCGCCGGCCGTCGGGAGTGGTGCCGGCGACGGTCACGCCCTGCTCGGCTGGGGCGAAGCCGGTGATGGTGAAGTTGCGGACCAGGGTGATCGCGCCCGCCTCGACCGCCTGCTTGACCCGGGAGCCGAGCGCGCCGCGCGCCGGGAGCCCGTCGGCGTCGCCGCCCCCGTACAGCCGCGCCACCGACGCGCCGCGCACCACCCACGTGATCCGGGTGCCCGGTTCGGCGTCGGCGAGTTCCACCAGCGAGAGCAGGGTGTTCGCGGCCGAGTGCCCCATGCCGACGACCAGGGTGTGCCGGCCGGCGAAGCGGTCGCGGTCACGGCCCGGAACGTCGGGCAGGGCGCCGGCGATGTACGGGGCCGCCTCGACCTCCCCGGGGGCGAGCAGTCCGGACTCCCCCAGGGGGTTCGCCCGGCCCCAGGTGCCGGACGCGTCGATCACCGCCGCCGCCTCGATGTCCTCGACGCGACCGTCGGCGCCGGCGACCCGCACGAACAGGGGGTGGGTGTCGCGGTCGATGGTGCGGGTCTTGTCCACGCCGCGCCGCGCCACCGCGATCACGCGGGTGTTGGTGCGGATGCGCGGCGCGAGTTGCTCGGTCGCGGCCAGTGGGGCGAGGTAGGCGTCGACCAGTTCGGCGCCGGTGGGCAGTTCGCCGGCGGGCGGGGCGGTCCAGCCGGTGGGCTCCAGCAGGCGGCGGGCGGCGGCGTCGGTGTCGTACTCCCAGGGCGAGAACAGCCGCACGTGCCCCCACTCGCGGATCGCCGCGCCCGCGGCGGGCCCGGCCTCCAGGACCAGGGGGTCCAGGCCGCGCTCGATCAGGTGGGCAGCGGCGGCCAGGCCGATCGGTCCGGCGCCGATGACCACGACCGGGCGGGTCTGCTGCTGTGGCGTGCTCATGGCAGGGCTCCTCGAACGTTCGACGACGATGATTGCTCGACAACAAACGCAACTGTAAACAGCAAATACTGTTGATAGCAACATGTGCCGTGGTTCAATGGGGTCATGACGAACACGCTCGACGTTCTGCTGATGGACCCCGCCGTCGGCGACACCGCCGCGACCCGGGCACACACCCTCGCCCCGCTCCTGAAGGCGCTCGGTGACGAGAACCGGCTCACCCTGGTGCTGCTGTTGGCCGAGCGCCCGCACACGGTGCGCGAGCTGACCGACGCCACCGGCATGGGCCAGACCCTGGTCAGCCACCACCTCGCGCCCCTGCGCGAGCAGGGCCTGGTGACCGTGACGCCGCGTGGGCGAGCGAACGTGTACGCGCTGTGCTGCGAGGCGCTGGTGACCCCGATGCGCCTGCTCGCCACCCTCGCCTCGGCCAGCCCCGAGGGCCTGGACGCCTGCCGCACCGGCGCCGACTGCGGCTGACCCGCACCCCTCAACAACCGGCGTCGCCGGCGCATCCGGTGGGCGGGCAGCACTGGATCAGGTACGCCTTGAGCGCGTCCAGGCGCTGTGCGATGCGCTCGGGGTCCGCGCGGTAGCGCACCGCCCGACCGTCGCGCACCGACACCAGCAACCCGCCGCGCTTGATACGACAGCCTCACACTCTTCTCCCCGGCACGGTTCTCGTCCCTGCCCGGCGCCCCGTTCCCGGGCGATCCGGACCGCTACCCCACCCGCGACGAGGTCGTGGAATACCTCCGCGCCTACGCCGCCCGCCTGGACGCCGACATCCGCACCGACACCCGGGTCACCGCCGTGACCCGCGACGGCGACGCCCTTCTCGTCGAAACCGAGGGCGGCGCCCGACTGTCGACGCCGAGGGTGATCGCCGCGACCGGAGGCTTCGGCCGCCCCCACCTTCCCGCTCTCCCCGGCCTGGACGTCTTCGAGGGGCGGGTCCTGCACGCCTCGCACTACCGCAACCCCAAGGACTTCGACGGCATGCGGGTCGTCGTCGTGGGCGGCGGCAACTCGGCCGTGCAGATAGCCGTCGACCTCGCCGACGTCGCCCGCGTCTCGCTCGCGACGCGAGGCCCGTTGAAGTGGGCCAAGCAGCGTGTGCTGGGCAGGGACCTGCACTGGTGGCTGGGGCACACCGGCCTCGACATCGCCCCACTCGCCAAACAGCTCGGCGGCAAGACCATGGCGGTCATCGACGACGGCCGCCATCACGCGGCACTCGAGACCGGGAACCCCGACCCGCGGCCGATGTTCGCCCACCTGACCACGAACTCGATCGTATGGGCCGACGGCCCCGACGAACGCCTCGACGCCGTCGTCCTGGCCACCGGCCACCGCCCCCCTGGACTACCTCGACGCCGCCGGCGCCCTCGACACCGACGGCCTGCCGCTGCACGACAAGGGCGTTTCCACCACCGTCCCGGTCTCGGCTACGTCGGCCTGGAATGGCGGCGCAGCCTGTCCTCCGCGAGCCTGCGCGGCTCCGCCCGCGACGCCGCCCACGTCCTGAACCGACTCCGCGAGACCGTGCGCCGACCGGGCCCGTGTCGGGTCAGCCCGCCGCGAGCACGCCCGCCAGCATCGCGAGCGCCTGCGGATCGATTCGGTAGTACACCCACGTGCCCCGGCGCTCGCTGGTCACCAGCCCGGCCTCGCGCAGCTTCTTCAGGTGATGGCTGACCGTCGGCTGGGACAGGCCGACGTCCGGCAGGTCGCACACGCACGCCTCGCCGTTCGCGTGCGAGGCGATCGCCGAGAACAACCGCAGCCGCACCGGATCACCCAACCCCTTGAACATCACCGCCAGGCGTTCCGCGTCCGACACTCCCAGCGCCTCGCGCACCACCGGCGGGCAGCACGCCGCCCCGCTCGACCCGACCACGTCCAACCCCAGAGACTTCGACATCCTTCGATATTGACAGATGACGAATCAAGAGCCAAACTCTCTTGTATCGACAGACGTCAATACAGGAGGTCGTCGTGAACGCCGTCATCGAAAACGCCCGCCGCACCCTGGACGCGGCCCGCGCCCACCGCCGCGAACGCCGCCTGGGCGACGTCGTCCTGCCCGAGGGCACCGGCGAGGTCTGCGACAACCGCTGCCGCGCCCGGGCCCACCTCGACCGCACCCGCGCGTCCGTGTCCGCGTACTCCCGCTGAACCGCCCACCCGACCACCCCGCACCCACCGGAGGATCACCATGTCCCGCGTCCAACTCGCCCTGCGCGTCGCCGACCTCGAAGCCTCGATCGCCTTCTACACCAAGCTCTTCGGCACCGAACCCGCCAAGCTCCGCGAGGGCTACGCGAACTTCGCCGTCGCCGAGCCGCCGCTCAAGCTCGTGCTGATCCAGGGCGAGCCCGGCAACGACACCGTCATGGACCACCTCGGCGTCGAGGTCGAGACCACCGACCAGGTCACCGCCGCCACCGATCGCCTCGCCGACGCCGGCCTGACCACCCGCGAGGAGAACGACACCACCTGCTGCTTCGCCCTCCAGGACAAGGTCTGGGTCAGTGGCCCGGGCAACGAACCCTGGGAGGTCTACGTGGTCAAGGCCGACGCCGACACCATGACCAAGGCACCCGACAGTGCTTGCTGCACCCCCATTGCCGACACCCCGGCAGGGGTCGGCGCGGGCGAACAGGTCACGAGCGGCTGCTGCGGCTGAGGCCAAGGCGCACAGGTCACGAGCGGCTGCTGCGGCTGAGGACCAAGTGGACAGGCTCGGCGTCGGTGCAACGCAAATCCCGCGGCGCAGCGGCGGGCGACACCGATCGAGGGGCCACCCGCGGCGGCCACTCATGCACGATCGCCGGACCCGCACACCTGCCGGGACGGGGCGGGGCAGGCGTCGCCTCGAACCGTCGTCGACGACGACTCCTCGTCGACCTCACCGGTCTCGGTAATCACCACACGTACGTGGAATCGGCATGAACGACGCCCGTGCTCCGAGCATCCACGGGCAGGCCGTACCGCGCTTGGCCACACCCCGGTGACCGCGCCGCACCCGAACCTTCGCAAACCCGGTCGAAAAGGCGGCCGAACCACACGGGATCGCACTGCACTACGCCGATGGCCCTCGGCGCGCGGCCGGCATCGCACTCGGCGAGCTCACGAGGGTGTCGCTCCGCAGGGTAATCACATCCTGCAGCACCTTCGTGTGTGCGACACGGAGGTGATGTGGACGAGGTGGCTGTCCGGCGGGCATACAGAGCATGTATGGATGCTCGATCTTCGCCGATTTCAGGTGCTCCGGGCCATTGCCTCGAGTGGTTCGTTGGTTGGGGCCGCCCGCGAACTCCTCTACGGACAGCCGAGCATCAGCTACCATCTCGGCGCGTTGGAGGCGCGGACGAACGCTCGACGTGGGATCACGTGACGAGTCGGGCAACGTCGACCCGAACCGTTCGCAGCACGCTGCGAACGGTTCGTCGCCGAGGCGAGGTTTCGCCGGTACGGCGAACTCGCCGACAGGTGCTCGACGAAGCCTCGCAAGGAGGAGACCGCCTTTCGGCGGGCATCCTGGGCAGTGCTGCACTGCGCCGCCACTACGCGCCGCCCTCACGCCTACACGCGCCCTCGCCGTGTCGGCCACCCTGTCGTCCCCCGCTCACGGCGGCCGGCGGAGCGCGGCCTGCAGTCGCGCCCGCCGGCCGCCGTGAGTCAGGACCCACTCGGTGGACACGGTCGCGGGCGTCAGGTGGTCTTGTTCATCACGTGTTTGATCCGGGAGTAGGAGTCCAGCGCGTAGACCGACAGGTCCTTGCGTACCCGGAGTGCTTGAAGCCCCCGTGTGGCATTTCGGTCGCGTACACGCCGTGGCAGTTGATCCACACGGTGCCGGCGTCGATGCGCTGGGCCAGGCGGGCACCCGTCGCCGCGTCACGGCTCCACACGGACGCCGCCAGGCCGAAGGGCACGTCGTTGGCCAGTCGGATCGCGTCGTCCTCGTCGGTGAAGGGCTGGACGGTGAGGACCGGGCCGAAGACCTCGTCCTGCACGATCGCGTCGCCCTGGCGTACGCCGGTCACCACGGTCGGCGCGAAGAAGAACCCGGGCCCGGCGGCGGGCGCGCCGCCGGTGACGACGCTGGCGTGCTCGGGCAGGCCCTGGAGGTAGGCACTCACCCGGGACAGGTGGGCCCGGCTGTCGACACCATGACGTCCCGGCGAGTTGTCGTCGCCGTGCCGCGGACCCCGGCAGGTCGACTGCGCCCCGTCCCGGCCTCGCCGGCCTTGCGTGACGGGCTCACCCGGCAGATGCCGACCGGATCGGTGATCGAGTGACGTGCTGCAGCGTGCCCAACGACATCACGGCCTCGGCTGCGACGGCGCGCGAGGACGCCCGCACTACTCGGTCACGAACCGGTGCGTTGCGTACAACCGCGACCAGGCGTTTGTGACGAACCGGAGTCTCGACGTACGACATGGCATTCCCTCCCGGTCGGATGACCGAGGTTTCGTCGTGCCCGGTCCGTTGTCCGAGGCGTGCCGTCAGCTTGCCTCGGCATCGACACCGGCTGCGCGGAGGTAGTCGCCGACGGCCGTGTGGTTCTTCGTGAGAACTTCGATCTTCTCGGCCATGCGATCGCGAACCTGCTCAAGGGCGGCAACCATGTCCGGCGTCACATAGGGCATGTGAATCGTCCGAGGGCTGTCCAGGCACGGCAGGATCTGCCTGATGATCCTCGTCGGCAGGCCGACGTCGAGCAAACCCCTGATCTGGCGGACCCGATCGACCACGTAGTCGTCGTAATCCCGGTATCCGTTGTGCAGACGCTCCGACACGATCAGATTCCGCGCCTCGTAGTAGCGCAACATACGCACCGGCGTACCCGTGCGCTTCGACAGCTCACCGATCCTCACGTGCGAACCTCCCCCTCTAACGGCAATACCGGTGTTTTAGGTCTTTCTGCGGCGGGTTGGGGTGGTGCGGGTCGGTCCGACGAGCGTGACGTCGGGTGGGTTCGGTGGGGGTGTGCTGCGGTGCTCGGTTCGCTTGAGCGCCCAGTTGGACATCTTGCGCTTGATGACGCGGGGGTTGGAGCGTAACCGCCTCGGCGGCAGGGGCCGTTCGTGGATCTCACACAGGGTGGCGAGGAGTGCGACGGCGAGTCGGGAGGGGGGAAAACGCCGCCTGATCGGTGACGTGGCGGCGGACGACGCGCAGGGTTCGGATGAAGGACAGCCTGTCCGGGTCGCAGTCCGCGTCCCGAGCGGCGTGGTGCATCAGGTCGCGCAGGGCGTGGTGGACCAGGAGAACACCGAGGATC
>NZ_JBVHLU010000158.1:0-16622 GCF_055558835.1 Embleya sp. NPDC025285 | reverse complement strand
GCCGATCCAGTTGAAGAACTTGACGCCGGTGGGGACGGCGATCAGGAACGTCATGAAGGAGAAGAACGGCAGCATGACGGCGCCGGTGGGGAACATGTGGTGGGCCCAGACGGTGACCGACAGGCCCGCGATGGCGATGGTGGCGGCGATCAGACCCTTGTAGCCGAAGACCGGGTTGCGGGAGAAGACCGGGAGGATCTCGGTGACGATGCCGAAGAACGGCAGCGCGATGATGTAGACCTCCGGGTGGCCGAAGAACCAGAACAGGTGTTGCCACAGCAGGGCACCGCCGTTGGCGGGGTCGAAGACGTGGGTGCCGAACTTGCGGTCCGCCTCCAGCGCGAACAGCGTGGCGGCCAGGACCGGGAATGCCATGATGACCAGAACCGAGGTCAGCAGTACGTTCCAGCAAAAGATCGGCAGCCGGAACATCGTCATTCCGGGCGCGCGCATGCAGATGATCGTGGTGATGAAGTTGACCGCGCCCACGATGGTGCCGAATCCGGACAGGGCCAGGCCCATGATCCACATGTCGCCGCCGACGGAGGGTGAGCGCACGGCCGAGCTGAGTGGGGTGTAGGCGAACCAGCCGAAGTCGGCTGCCCCGTCCGGGGTGAGGAACCCGGCGACCGCGATCAGCGAACCGAACAGGTAAAGCCAGTAGGCGAGCATGTTCAGGCGGGGGAACGCCACATCCGGGGCGCCGATCTGGAGCGGCATGATCCAGTTGGTGAAGCCGGCGAACAAGGGCGTGGCGAACATCAGGAGCATGATCGCGCCGTGCATGGTGAACGCCTGGTTGTACTGCTCATTCGAGAGCAACTGGGTCCCAGGACGGGCCAGTTCGGTCCGGATCGCGAGCGCGAGGATCCCGCCGAACAGGAAGAACAGGAACGATGTCGTGAGGTACAGACTGCCGATCGTCTTGTGGTCGGTGGTGGTCAGCCACTTCACCACGATCGTCCCACGACGAGACGAGCGCGGAGCCACCGCGTCGGGCGGGAAAGGCGCCAGGGGGGTCTGGACGTCGGTCATTCGTGCTCCACGGAAGAAGTGGCAAGGCAGAACAGGATCGGGGCGGCCGATCGGTGCGCTCGACGGGTGAGGACGTCGTTCACGGATGCCGACGCCGATGCCGGGAGGCCCACGCCATCAGGGCCAGTGCGCCCAGTGCCGCGAGCGACGCAAGGGGAACCAGTACCAGCGGGTGCGACAGCCTGGTCGCCGCCATCACGCCACACGCCACGGCCACGGGAACCAGGACGGTTACGGCTGCGACGATCCGCAGTTTTGGTACGGGTGTTGTCGCGCCCGCCGACGCATGCTCATGCGCCCTCGTGCACAGGCGAAGTTCCGCCACAAGGGCGCACCACGCCCGTCGTTCGCCTTTACTCAGGATTTCGGTATCCACGGTCGCCTCCTCGTAGCACCGCGACAACGCATCACGGCAAACGCGCGGCCCCTGCCCGCGAAGACGCCGATCCACGCACCGGCGAGCAAAGTTCACCCGACCGGCTCTGCGGCAGCCGGGATCGCCCTCGAAGGTGTCGCGAGCGGCGACCTCGGGTCGAGCGGTGCGCGCCCGCCCCGATCTCCTCGTTGCACAGTGGCGCAACGGTCGATCGCGGCGCGGGAGCGAGGCGGAGCCGTTTGCGACCCACACGCACGGGTAGCCCTCGGCGACATGGCGCATGAGGAGGGGTCGCACGTGAGACGTCGGGACCGGATCGCCGAGCCGTGGGGGACGCGCACGCCGTATGGGCCGGGGCAGCCGTGGCCGGTCCGGGTGGACACCCACTTGGCCCAGGGCATCACCGAGGGGGACGTGGACCACTGGGTTTCGACGGCGTCGGTCCTGCACTCCAACGGTGACGCGATGGACATCGCCGTCAAGGACGGCCGCATGGTGGGCGTGCGGGGGCGGCCCCACGACCGGGTCAATCGCGGACGGTTGGGACCCAAGGACCTCTTCGGCTGGCAGGCCAACGCCTCGGCCGACCGACTGACCCGCCCGCTGGTACGTGAGGGCGGCCGGTTGGTGGAGACCGACTGGGATACCGCGATGGATCGGATCGTGCGCCGAACCCGCGAACTTCTGGACGAACAGGGTCCCAGCGCCCTGGGCTTCTACACCACCGGCCAGCTCTTCGCCGAGGAGTACTACACGCTGAGCGTGATCGCCCACGGCGGACTGGGCACCAACCATCTGGACGGAAATACTCGGCTGTGCACGGCCACGGCCGCCGCCGCGCTCAAGGAATCGTTCGGTTGCGACGGGCAGCCCGGCTCCTACGCCGATTTCGACCACGCCGACACGATCGCGCTGTTCGGCCACAACATGGCCGAGACGCAGACCGTGCTGTGGATGCGGGTGCTGGACCGCCTGGCCGGCCCCAACCCGCCCGCACTGGTGTGCGTCGACCCTCGACCCACCCCGGTGGCGCGCGCCGCCGACGTTCATCTCGCACCACGACCCGGTACGAACGTCGCGCTGATGAACGCGCTCCTGCACGAGGTCATCGCAAACGGCTGGATCGACCGCGAATACCTGGACGCGCACACGGTGGGCTTCGACGAACTGGAGAAACGGGTTGCCGGGTATCCCCCCGAACTCGCCGCCCGCATCTGCGACGTCCCCGCCGAACGCATCCGAGCCGCCGCACGCATCCTCGGCACAGCCGAACGCCTGGTCTCCACGGTCCTCCAGGGCTTCTACCAGTCCCACCAGGCCACGGCGGCGGCCGTACAGGTCAACAATCTGCACCTGCTACGAGGGATGCTGGGCAGACCGGGATGCGGCGTGCTCCAGATGAACGGCCAACCCACCGCGCAGAACACCCGTGAATGCGGCGCCGACGGCGACCTGCCCGGCTTCCGCAACTGGGCCAACGACACGCACGTGGCCGATCTCGCCCGCCTGTGGAACGTGGCGCCGGAGCAGATCCCGCACTACGCGCCGCCCACGCACGTGATGCAGATGCTGCGATACGTCGAGGAGGGCTCGATCCGGCTGCTGTGGGTCTCCGGTACCAACCCGGCCGTGTCCCTGCCCGAACTCGCCCGAGTTCGCTCGGTGTTGTCCCAGCAACGATTGTTCCTGGTCGTACAGGACCTCTTCCTCACCGAGACCGCCGAACTCGCCGACGTCGTCCTACCGGCCGCCGGTTGGGGCGAGAAGACCGGAACCTTCACCAACGCCGACCGCACCGTCCACCTGTCCGACAAGGCCGTCGATCCGCCCGGCCAGGCTCGCTCCGACCTCGATATCTTCCTCGAGTATGCCCGCCGCCTGGACCTGACCGACAAGGACGGGCAGCCCTTGATCGCCTGGCACGATCCCGAGTCCGCTTTCGAGGCGTGGAAGGAGTGCAGCCGCGGCCGCCCGTGCGACTACACCGGTCTCGACTACGCCAAGCTCAGGGAACGCGGTGGTATCCAGTGGCCGTGTAATTCCGATACCCCGGACGGGACCGAACGTCTTTATGCCGACGGCGGGTTCTGGAGCGATCCGGACTACTGCGAGAGCTACGGGCGTGACCTGGTCACCGGAGCCCCGGTGGAACCGATCGAGTATCGGGCCCTGAATCCTTCCGGGAAGGCAGTGATCAAGGCGGCGGAATATCTCCCCGCCCACGAGCAACCCGACGACGATCACCCCTACGTGCTGATCACCGGACGCACCCTCTATCACTTTCACACTCGTACCAAGACCGCTCGCGCGCCCCAACTCCAGGCCGCGGCTCCCCAGGTGTGGGTGGAACTCTCGGTCCACGACGCGGCGTCGGCGGGAATCGCGGAGGGCGACCTGCTCGAGGTGCAAACCCCGCGAGGCAGTGTCCGCGCGGCCGCGCGGATCACCGAGATCCGCCACGGAGTGCTGTTCGTGCCCTTCCACTACGGCTACTGGGACACCGAAACCGGATCCGAACCAGGCTTCGACGGCGGGCGCGCGGCCAATGAACTGACCCTCACCGACTGGGACCCCGCCTCCAAACAGCCGATCTTCAAAACCGCCGCCGCCGCACTGCGCCGGATCGGCCCCGGCCTCGGACCCGCTCCGGCGCCCACCACTGGCGCCGGTGCCCCGGTCGCCCGCGATATCGACGACACCCGGGGCGGAAGCAGCGCCGAAGCCGATGAGCGGCACGGGGATTCGGGCGAAGGGAAACTCCCGTGAATATTGCCTTCGCCCTTGAGGAACTGCACCACGACGAAGTTGAGTTGGCCCGCGAGTTGACGCGACTGGCCGAACGCCACCGGGTCGACCACGAGATCCACCATCTCGGCGGTGACCTGGCCCGCTGGTCACAGCGCCACGCACGGGAGATTGCGGACCTCGGTCGGCGTTTCGGGCTGCACCTCGCCGTTGAACCGGCCGAGGAGACGGGCGTCGCACATCGTCTGCGCGAGAAGGCGAGCGAACTGATCGGCCGTCGTCCCGACGCGAGCCTGTTGATGCTGCGCGACCTGCGTGAGGTCTATGTCAAGGCATCCGGAGTCTCCGTCGACTGGGTGATGATCAGCCAAGCCGCCCAGGGCCTCAAGGACAGCGACTTGCTGGCGCTCGCCCAACGCTGCCATCCGGACACGTTGCGGCAGGTCCGCTGGGCCAACGCGAAGCTCAAGGAATCGTGCACTCAGATCCTCGTTACTTGACCCCGGCGGGTCGACACGAGACCTTGCGCAACGCTGCGGTCACGGCATACGCCTTTCGCAGCCGCCGTGACTTTCGGGCCGGCATTCGGCTGTGCCCGCTTGGATGTGATGGCCCCGGTGCGGCAAACACCGGTCGCGGCTCAGGCGAAGAATTGTGCTCCAGGCTGGGTGTGGTGGGCGTACGCCTAGACATCCGGCTCCGATGGACGGGCAGGTCGTGAGTTCGCGGGCACGAGTCCGCACGCTCCAAATCGCACGTCCGTCGTAGCGCACCGCGAAGAACGGCTTCCGGCCCGGGCGTTGGGTCGGAAGCCGCCTTTGTCGCCTGATGCGGAAAACCGGACGGGGCGTGAAGACTGTGTCAGCATCGGATAACCTGCGCCGAGGTGTCGACCCGGTAGCGAAGGATCCGGCCGTACGATGCCCGGCTTCCTCGTCGCACCGCCGAGAGGGCCGGACGCCGCCACTTTTGGATCGCCCCCGGGCGCGGCGTCGAGCGGGCCCGGGTCTCGCTCGGCAGGTCAGTGGCTCAGGGCCTGCTGGAGCTGCTTCTTGTTCATCGAGGAGCGTCCCTTGATGCCCCGGCGTTTGGCGTCCGCGTAGAGCTGGTCGTAGGTGGGGCCCTGCGAGCCGCTGTGCGAGCGTTGCCCCCCGCGTTGGCTCGCCGGCTTGTCCTTGAGCGAGGTACGGCTCGCGGTCTTGGACTCACCGGATTGGGCGCGTTCCTTGTTCACCGTACGGGCCGCGATCTCCTTGGCCCGCTTGGTGCCTTCGCCGCGCTTCTTCGCACTGTCCTTGATGTGCTCGTACTGGCGTTCCCGCTTGGGGCTCGATCCGCTGGGCATGCCGCTCACCTCGCGTCGGGGGAATTCGGACTCGATGCCGCGTACCCGACATGCGTAAGGCTATTCGCGGAGTAACGGATAGGCCGGGATTGTCGGATGGCCAAACGCGGTTACCGTCCCGGCTCCGTGCGGCGTGTTCCTTCCGGACCGTCGCCCACACACGTGTGCGGCTCCACGGGCATAGATGCCTGCGATGGGACGTTGAGGGCGCAACCTCCGGGCGTCGCCGGCAGCGTCCGGGAGGGCGAGCGCGCGCGGAGCCCGGTGCGGTCTCGGCCCGACCGGGCGAGGCCGCGACCCCGAGCGGGATCGGGCATTTCGGTCCGGGCCGAGACGGCGGCCGCTGCCGACCGTCGTCAGGAGCAGCGCCACGACACTCCCGGCGTTGCTCGACGATTGCCGGTGGCAGCGCCCCCCTCGAGCCGCTTGAACGGCGGCGCCCCGTCGAACACCGGAGCGTTGGTCTCGGCCCACTGGTGGGCGGCCCTCACGTGGTGAGCAGCCGCACCGCGGTGTGGTTCCAGGTGTGCGGCAGGGGCCGACTCGGGTCGAGGATCGTGGGGTCGGCGAGGTCGATGGCCGTGGTGCCGCGCAGGACTGTGTCCAGCAGTGCGGTGACGGTGAACAGCACCAGGTTGCGTCCCGGGCAGGCCGCGGGTCCGGCGCTGAAGGGCACGATGCCGTGGGCCGGCTCCGCGCGGCCGTCGAGCCAGGCGTCCGGGGTGAAGCGGTCGGCGAAGTCCAGCGTCCGCGCGTCGCGGTGGAAGAAGGAACTGACCACGGCTACGGCGGCGCCCTCGGGGGCCAGCGGGTCCTCGCGTGTGCCGTCGCGCAGGATGACCAGTGTGGTCGGCCACAGGCGCAGGGACTCCTGGACGCAGGCCCGCAGGTGACTCGCCCCAGCGATCCCGGCCGGGTCCTCGGCGTCCCGATGGACCTGTTCGTCGCGAGCACGCTCGGCGTGCTCGGGGTGCGCGGCGAGCAGGGTCAGCGCGTTGAACGCCGCGATCGCCGCGGCGTCGTAGGCGAACAGCCAGTGCGGTACCTGTCCGAGCGGGTCGACGCCGTCGCCGTGATCCGCGTAGGCGGCCGGCGCCGCGAGGCTGCCCGGTTCGGCGCGGGCCAGGTGGGCACCCAGGCGCGTGGTGAACCGGTCGTGGATGCCGGTGCGGCGCCGATGCGCGAAGCTCCAGTTGGCGTCCGCGCGCAGCGCGTCGAGTTGTTTGGTCAGGGCGGTGTCGTCGGCCGCGCCCTCGCCGAGCACGATGCGACGCACGATCCGCAGGAAGCGGGCGTGGAAGGTGTCCCAGTCCCACATGGCGCCCGGCTCGGCGAGCAGCGCGCCGGCCTCTTCGCGGACCACGTCGAGGAAGACCCCCGACAGATGGTGCGCCGCTTGGGGCGTTTCCAGCACCGTCTCGTTGAAGCGCCGGCGCGCCGCGCGCCGCTGCGCATCGCGGGTGACCAGAACCGCGTCCGGTTCGAAGTGCCCCAGGGCGGCCGTCTTTTCCCGGTTCGCCGGGGTGAACGGGTCTGGGGAGCGGCCGAGGACTTCGCGCGCGTCCCGGGCCGTGAGCGGCAGCACGACGCGTCGACCGAACACGCTCACCGCCAGTGGGTCCGGGCCGTATTCTTCGCGCAGGCGGCCCAACAGGATGTTGCCGCGCCGCGCGCTGTCGCGGCGTGCCGCGAGGTCCAGCAGTCGCGGCCGGCGCAGGATTACGCCCTGGGCGACGATCGGCGCGAACACTTGGGCGCACACGCGCGCGGAATCGGCGGCGGACGCGCGCCGAACCCGGCGGGACCGCGGGCGCGCGCGGTCGGTGGAAGGAATCCCGGACACACCGGAATCGATCATGATCATGCCTCCGGAAACTGGCATCTCGAGTGGACGAGGCTTGCCCGGTCGAGCGCTGCGGGCGAGTGGGAAAGCAAGGCCCCGGGCGGGAGATCCGCTACGAACGCCGGGAAGACGTCCGGCTGGCGGGCACCGGTTAACCCGCGCCCGGCAGACGGACCTGGAGTTCCTCGCCGACGACCCGGGTCTCGAAGGCCGGTTGCGGCGCGGTCGCCGGCCCGTGTACGACTTCGCCGTCGGCGAGGGAGAACACGCTGCCGTGCCAGGGACAGGTCACACAGCCGTCGGCGACGTCGCCGTCGGAGAGCGGGCCCGACAGGTGTGAGCACCGATCGGCGAGCACGCTCGCCCGCGAGCCGGCGCGGACCACCACCAGCGGGATCTCGCCCACGAACCGGCGGGCGGGTTTGTTGTCGGGAAGGGCGGAGAGCAGGCCGACGGAATGCCACCGGGAGCCGTCGCCGACCACGTGCGGAATGTGTTCGGCGTGGTTGACGCCCGCCGCCTGCCGGTAGGCGAGGTGCCCGCCGAGCAGGCCGCCCGTTCCGACCGCGGCCAGCCCGGCCAGGGCCAGCGTGCGGCCGCGCAGGGGCTGTTTGCGGAGCCGGGCCACCAGGGAGGCCGAGTACAGGCCGACCGCCACCGTGGTGCACGCGGCGTGCACCAGCCCCACCCGCTGCTGTTGCTCATGCGTCTCGGCCCAGTCCACCAGCCCCGCGGCCGCGGCGGGCGCCGCGGCGCCGACGCCCACCGCGATCAATACCGTGGACGCGGGCCCGGTCCCCGGCACGAGGTCGAGCATCGAGGCCGAGAGCCAGGCGCCGATCGGTACCTGCACCAGCAACGGGTGAACCGCGTGCCCAAGCGGCACTCCGTGCAACGTGTCCCGGACGGTCCCCTGCGGCAACCTCCCCACCAGGGCGCGTACCAACGCCGCGGGCCGATCCAGGCCCCGCGCCTGTTCCAGGCGGCTTGCCGTAGTCGTGATCCTCATGGGAACCCGCTTCCCGAGAACGGCCCCGCCATGCCCGGCCGGCTCGAGGACCCGCCGAAGTCGTCCACCGAAGTCGCGGGGCATCGCCGTGAGACACGCGAACGCTCGCACGTTCCGCGCGTATATCCGGGTCGGCACCGGGTAGCCGAGTCGCGTGTCGCTCGCCGGTCACGCGGGGTCGGAAGCGGTGAGTGCGATGTCGAGCGGACCGAGCCCGAGCACGTCCGCGGCGTGCACCGGAGAGGAAAGGCCATGTCGGAGAAGGTTTCGGATCACGTTCTCGCCAGGCTGCGCGAGTGGGGCGTGGAGCACGTCTTCGCCTATCCGGGAGACGGCATCAACGGGCTGCTGGCCGCATGGGGACGCGCGGACGATCGCCCCCGCTTCATCCAGGCGCGGCACGAGGAGATGGCGGCGTTCGAGGCGGTCGGCTACGCCAAGTTCTCCGGACGGGTGGGCGTGTGCGCGGCCACCTCCGGTCCGGGCGCGATCCACCTGCTCAACGGGCTCTACGACGCCAAGCTCGACCACGTCCCGGTGGTGGCCATCGTGGGGCAGACGGCGCGCAGCGCGATGGGCGGCTCGTATCAGCAGGAAGTGGACTTGGCGAGCCTGTACAAGGATGTGGCGTCCGAGTACTGCGAGACGGTCACCGTGCCCGAGCAGTTGCCCAACGTGCTGGATCGGGCGATCCGGATCGCGTACGCGCGCCGCACGGTCACCGCCGTGATCATCCCGGCCGACGTCCAGGAACTCGACTACACCGCACCGGGACACGCCTTCAAGATGGTGCCCTCCAGCCTGGGTCTGTCGCGCTCGGCACCCGTCCCTTCGGACGAGGATCTGCGGCGCACGGCCGATCTGCTGAACGAGGGGGAGAAGGTCGCGATCCTGGTCGGCCAAGGGGCTCGCGGGGCCCGAGCGGAGGTGGCGGAACTCGCCGATCTGCTCGGCGCGGGGGTCGCGAAGGCACTGCTGGGCAAGGACGTGCTCTCCGATGAACTGCCCTATGTCACCGGTTCGATCGGCTTGTTGGGCACCCGGCCCTCCTACGAGCTGATGACCGGCTGCGACACGCTCGTGTCGATCGGGTCCAACTTCCCGTATTCGCAGTTCCTCCCGGATTTCGGGCAGGCGCGCGGCGTGCAGATCGACATCGACCCCTCGATGATCGGCCTGCGCTACCCCTACGAGATCAACCTGGTCGGCGACGCGCACGAGACCCTCGCGCGGCTGCTGCCGCTGGTGCGGCGCAAGAAGCACGGCAAGTGGCGCAAGGGCATCGAGGCGAACGTCGTCCGTTGGTGGGAGGTCATGCAGCGGCGGGCGGCGGTGGACGCCGACCCGATCAACCCCGAGTACGTCGTGCACGCGCTCGACGCGCTGCTCCCGGGTGACGCCATCCTGTCCGCCGACTCCGGCTCGGCCGCCAACTGGTATGCCCGCCATCTGCGGATGCGCGGCGACATGCGCGGCTCGCTGTCGGGCACGCTGGCCACGATGGGACCTGGGGTGCCGTACGCGATCGGCGCCAAGTTCGCGCACCCGGACCGGCCCGCCATCGCCATTGTCGGAGACGGCGCGATGCAGATGAACGGCATGGCCGAGTTGATCACCGCGGCCAAGTACCGCCGGGAATGGAGCGATCCGCGGCTGATCGTGGCGGTGTTGAACAACGGGGACCTGAATCAGGTCACGTGGGAGATGCGGGCCATGGAGGGCGCGCCGCAGTTCGAGCCTTCACAGCACCTGCCCGATGTGCGCTACGCCGACTTCGCCTGCTCTCTCGGTCTGGGCGGGGTGCGCGTGGACAAGCCCGTCGACGTGGAACCCGCGTGGCGCGAGGCGCTGGCGGCCGATCGGCCGTTCGTGATCGACTTCCGTACCGATCCCGCGGTGCCGCCGATCCCGCCGCACGCCACGCTGGACCAGATCGAGGCGGCCGCGTCGGCGATCGCACACGGCGACAGCGACCGCGCCGGCATGATCAGGCAAGGCCTCAAGGCCAAGATCCAGGAGATGTTGCCCGGAGGTCGCGATCGCGAGGACCGGCCCGGCGCCCGCGAGGGGCAGTGAGCACGATGCCTGCGCCGCTGCTCCGCTCCGCCCCGGCGCACCGCTTGGACCGGCTCGTGCGCAACGTGAGACACGGGCGCTTCGAACGCTCGCTCGCGTTGCTCACCGCCGCCGGATCCCTGGTCACCGCCGCCGAGATCTACCTCGAACACGACCGGGCGGGATTCGGCAACCGCATGATGTGGTGGCCCGTCGTGCTCGGCCCCGTCGGCGCGGTGGCGGGAGTCGCCGGATTCGCCGACCGCCGGATGGCCAAGACGGCGCTGCCGATCGCCTCGGCGGCGATCGTGGCCAACGGCCTCCAGGGCACCTACCTGCACGCGCGCGGCATCGCGCAAAAGCCCGGCGGCTGGTCGATGGCCCGCTACAACGTCGAAATGGGCCCGCCACTGTTCGCTCCGCTGCTGGTGACGATGGTCGGCGGCATGGGCCTGCTGGCGGCGGTCCTGCGTCGGGAGGACCACGCATGACCCGCCCATCACCAGGCCGGGGCAGCACACCCGGAGGGCGGAACCGGCGCTTCCCGGGCTACGACGTGCGCAGTCAGTCCGGTGCCTGGGACGCGGTGACCGCGGCGGCGGTGCGAACTCGCGACCGGGTGCGCGACAGCGACCTGCGGTTCTTCACCAGCCACGAGGCGGGCACCGCGTCCGCGCTGCTCGACCAACTGCTCGCGCAGTGGGATGAACCCAGGGTTCCGGTTCTGCACATGGTCGACGAGCGGCTCGCGGACGGTCACACCGACGGCTGGCGCTACGCGGACCTGCCCGAGGACGGCCGCGCGTGGCGGGCCTCGCTCGCCGCGCTCGACCGCGACGCGCACGCCGACGCCGGCAGAGCCGGCTTCGCCGACTTGGGGCGCCCCGACCAGGCCCGCCTCATCCAGAACGTGCGCGATCTCGGCGACCGACGCTGGCACGACCTGCCCGCCGGTCGGATATGGAGCCTGTGGACCCGCTACGCCTGCACCGCGTTCTATGCCCACCCGTCCGCCTGGAACGAGATCGGCTTCGGGGGACCCGCCTACCCCCGCGGCTACGCCCGCACGGGGGTGGATCGCCGCGAGGCGTGGGAGGTCGCCGACGCCGACCCGCGGGATCCGGTCGCCCAAGGGCCGTCCGGCGGGGACGGTGGGACGCGACGATGAGAAGCGAAGAGTCACCCGCCCGGATCCGGCGGTTGCGCGCCGCCCGGCAGACGCTGCGCGAGAACACCCGCTCCCACCGCGCCGTACGCGAACGCAACGCCTCGGCTTGGCTCCTGCCCAACGACGGCACACGCTTCGACCGGCGCGCCGTCGACACGATGCGCCGACACGCCCCCGACGACGAGGTCGACCTGGTGATCGTCGGTTGCGGCGCGGGCGGCGCGACCCTGGCGCAGCGCATGGCCCGGGCCGGATGGAGCGTGGTGTGCCTGGAAGCGGGCCCCTTCTGGGACCCGGACGCCGACTGGGTCAGCGACGAGGCGGGCTCGCACCGGCTGTACTGGACCGAGCCCCGGGTGATATCCGGGCAGGACCCGGTACCCCTGGGATCCAACAACTCCGGTCGAGGCGTGGGCGGTTCGATGGTGCACTTCGCCGGCTACGTGCCACGCCTGCACCCCTCGGACTTCGCCACCCGCACCCGTGACGGCGTGGGTGCGGACTGGCCGTTGACCTACCGGGATCTGCGACCGTATTACGAACGTATCGAGCACGAACTGCCGGTCGCCGGCCAGTACTGGCCCTGGGGCGACCCGCACCCCTACCCGTACGCGCCGCATCCGGTGGGCGGCAACGGCGAGGTGTTCCTCCGCGGCGCGGCGGCGCTGGGCATCGAGGCCCGAGTAGGGCCGGTGGCGATCACCAACGGGCGCTTCGGCAACCGGCCGCACTGCGTCTACCGGGGCTTTTGCCTCCAGGGCTGCAAGGTCAACGCCAAGGCGTCGCCGCTGATCACGCATGTACCCGACGCCCTCGCCCACGGCGCCGAGATCCGCGCCGACTGCATGGCCACCCGGGTGGAGCTCGACGGGCGCGGGCGCTACGCGGCCGGGGTGCACTACCGCCACGCCGGCCGTGCCTACTTCCAACGCGCCCGGATGGTCGCCGTCGCCGGATATTCCATCGAGACCCCTCGGCTGTTGCTCAACTCGGCGAACAGACGTTTCCCCGACGGCATGTGCAACGACCACGACCTGGTCGGCCGGTACCTCATGGTCCAAGGCGCCCCCCAGACCGCCGGACGCTTCAGCGAGGAGATCCGGATGTACAAGGCCCCACCGCCGGAAGTCTCCACCGAGGAGTTTTACGAAACCGACGCCACCAAGCCCTACACCCGCGGATTCTCCGTGCAGACCGTCTCGCCGCTGCCGATCACCTGGGCCGAACACGTCGCGGCACAAGGGCACTGGGGGCAGGACCTGCGCGCCTACATGCGCGACTACATCCACTGGGCAACCCTGGGCGCGTTGTGCGAACTCCTGCCGCAGGCCCACAACCGGGTCACCCTGGCCGACGAGAAGGACCGACACGGACTTCCGGTCGCCGAATTCGCCTACAGCCAGTGCGACAACGACCGCCGACTCGTCAAGGCCGCCACCGTCGTCATGGAAGACATCCTGCGCGCGGCCGGCGCCCGCGAGGTGATGACCATCGAACGCTACGCCCACCTCGTCGGAGGCTGCCGGATGGGCGCCGACGAACACGCGGGCGTCGTCGACCGCGATCTGCGCGCCTTCGCCGTCCCCAACCTGCTGATCACCGACGGCAGCGTGCTGCCCACCCAGGGCAGCGCCAACCCCGCGCTGACGATCATGGCGCTGGTCGACCGCGCCGCCCACGAACTCGCCGCCGGCGCCCGCTCGGGCCTGCGCGCGCCGGCGCACACCGGGGAGCCACGATGACCCCTCCCGACCCGGCCGTGGACGCCCTCACCGTCACCGCGTACACCGTGCCCACCGACGCGCCCGAGGGCGACGGCACCCTGACGTGGGACTCGACCACGATCATCGTCGTCGAGGCGCTGGGCGGTGGCGCGCGCGGCATCGGCTGGACGTACGCCGCCCCGGCCACCGCGACGGTCATCCGCGACGAACTCGCGCACCGGGTCGTCGGCCGCTGCGTCTGGGACGTACCCGCAGCGAACGAGGCGATGAGCCGCGCCGTCCGCAACATCGGCCGCCCCGGTCTGGTCGCGTGCGCCATCTCCGCCGTCGACATCGCCCTGTGGGACCTTAAGGCCCGACTCCTCGACCTGCCGCTGGTCACCCTGTTGGGCGCGGCCCGAAGCACGGTGCCCGTCTACGGCAGCGGCGGGTTCACCACCTACGACGACGAACGCCAGGACCGCCAACTGCGCGCCTGGGTCGAGGAATCCGACATCCCCCGCGTCAAGATCAAGATCGGTGAATCCTGGGGCGGTCGGGAACGTCGCGACCTGGACTCCCGCGCCCGCGCCTCCATCGGGGACACAGCCAGGCTGTACGTCGACGCCAACGGCGCCTACGACCGCAAGCAGGCCGTCCGGATGGGCCGCGCCCTGGCCGACTTCGACGTGCGCTGGTTCGAGGAACCCGTCTCCTCCGACGACCTCGCCGGCCTGGCCGCGGTACGCGACGCGGTGGCCAACGACATCGCCGCCGGCGAATACGGCTACACACTGCCCTACTTCGCCGCGATGACCGCGGCCGGTGCGGTCGACTGCCTACAGGCCGACGCCACCCGCTGCGGCGGCATCACCGTCTGGCTGCGCGCCGCCGCCCTCGCCCAGGCACACGGCCTGGATCTGTCCGGACACTGTGCGCCCCACGCGCACGCGCACGCCGCCGCGTCGATCCCCAACCTGCGTCACCTCGAATGGTTCCACGACCACGTCGCCATCGAGACGCTCATCTTCGACGGCACCCTGGACCCCACCACCGGCAGCCTGGCCCCCGGGACGAGCGCCCCCGGGCACGGACTCGCCCTACGCCCGGACCGCGCCGAGCGCTTCCGGATCGACCCGGGACACGGGTGAAGCCCATGCACGACGATCCCGAGTGCTCGATGGCCCAGGAATTCCCGCCCCACACGCTACGCGACTACGCGTTGATCGCCGACGGAGAGCGCGGCGCGCTGATCGGACCGCGCGGCGACATCGCGTGGATGTGCGCCCCGCACTGGGACTCCGACGCCGTCCTCGGCTCCCTGATCGGCGGCGCCGGCGTCTACGCGGTCACCCCGGTGGGGCGCTTCGTATGGGGCGGACACTACGAGGACGCGAGTCTGGTCTGGCGCAGTCGTTGGATCACCGAGGACGGCATCGTCGAGTGCCACGAGGCCCTGGCCTTTCCCGGCGACGCGCACCGCGCCGTCCTGCTGCGCCGGATCGTCGCGGTCGACGCCCCGGCCCGGCCGCGGGTGGTGTTCGCGCCCGCCGCGGGCTTCGCCGAGGGCGGCGCGCACGCTCGCCCGGGCCGAGGACGGGCGGTGGATCGCCCGCGTCGGAGAGCTGCACGTGCGCTGGTCGGGAGCGCCGTCGGCGCGTCCGGACGACGCGGGCGGCCTGGTCGCGGAGGTCGGCCTGGCCGCCGGCGAGCGGCACGATCTAGTGCTGCACCGCGTTGATTCGTTGAGGGTCAGGCGGCCTTGAGTGGTGTGCCGTCGTAGGTCCAGCGGTAGGGCTTGGCCGTGTCGTTGTGCTGGATCGCGTAGGTGTCGATCTTGTCGATGAGGTCGTCGCGGCTGGGGAAGTCGCCGTGTCGTAGGACGCGGCGGGTCAGAGCGGAGAAGTACAGCTCGACCTGGTTGAGCCACGAGGCGTGGGGCGGAGTCCAGTGGACGTGCCAGCGTGGGTGGGCGGCGATCCACGCCTTGGTGTTCTTCGCCGTGTGCGAGGAACCGTTGTCCAGCACGACGTGGATCTCGCGGCCCGGTTCGATGTTCCGGTCGAGCATGGCGAGGAAGCGGACGAAGGTCTTCGAGTCGTTCCTGGTGATCGGCCGCGTGAGGATCTCACCGGTGGTGACGTCGAGGGCGGCGGCGATGGAGACGGTGCCGTGGCGGCGGTATTCGAACTCCCGCAGGACGGGGCGGCCCGGCCCCGCCGGGCGCCCCGGATGCCTGCGGGAGCGGGCGGCGACGGCCGTCTTCTCGTCGACGGAGAGCACGACCGCGCCCTCGGGTGGGTTCAGGTAGAGGTCGCATATGTCCATCGCCCGGTCCCGGAAGTCGGGGGTGTCCCGGCGGGTGAGCCAGCCGCGGACCCGGTGCGGTCTGACGTCGCAGTCGGCCAGGATCCGTCCGACCTGGGAAGCGGAGATCCCCGTGTCGGCCATGCGGCCGGCGATCGTCCGGTGCGACCAGGTCGACTCCGGGTACGGCGGGACACTGGTCGCGGTGGCCACCACCATGACCCGCGTCCCGGGCCCGAACACCCGCGGTCTTCCCGGGCGTCGGGCATCGCGCAACCCCGCGGGACCGAGTGCCGCGAACCGGCCGCGCCATTTGCGGACCGTGTTCACGCTCACGCCCGTCTCCCCGGCGATCGCCGCGTTGGAGCGCCCGGACGCCGCCGCCAACACGATCCGTGCCCGTAACACCGCCCTGACCTGGGCCTTGGCCGAGGCTGCGACACGTTCCAGCCCTTGGCGCGTGTCCTCGTCCATGCCCACCGAAACCGCCCGAACCCGTGCCACCGGCCCCCGCCTCCGTGTTTCCTCGACACGAGGGATCATGGCCGATCGCCACCGGGACACGGCACGATGGGCGCATGCCGAAGAACCCGCCCGAGTCGATGCAACACCACCTGCGGCAACGCCTGAACGACCACGCCCGCGAACGCTGGCCGCGACTGGCCCGGGTCGAGATCCGCTTCCGGGCCGGGTTCGCCTACGTGGACGGCGTCCTGCCCGACGGCGAGGTGCTGCCGTTGTGTCGCCTGCGTTTCCACGGCGTCCTGCACACCTGGGGCTTCGCGATCCACCTCGCGAGCCGCCACGGCTACCAGGACAACATGCTGCCCAGCGGCCGGCCCTCCGGCTCCCCCGAGGAAGCCCTCGACTGCGCGTGCGGCCTCTACCTCAACGACCCCACCGCCTGGCTCCCACCACCCTCAACGAATTAGCGCGGTGCAGCACTAGTAGTACTTCGTTAGGTCGGGATTGGTATTCGTGTGCGGTGTTCGAGTTTCCTTGTGGGGAGAGGGCGTTCGCAGGTGTGGCAGATGCC
>NZ_JBVHLU010000157.1:0-16892 GCF_055558835.1 Embleya sp. NPDC025285 | reverse complement strand
TCTCTCCCCCCCCCTTTCCCCCCCCCCCCCCCCCCCCCCCCCCCCCCCCCCCCCCCCCCCCCCCCCCCCCCCCCCCCCCCCCCCCCCCCCCCCCCCCGAGGCCGAGGAGGAGGTGGTGGCCGAGAGCGCGCGAAGCACCGGCGAGAAGCGCGCATTGCCGGATCCCGAGGGCGAGTTGACCATCGACACCGGCAAGGCGGCGGGTCTGGGCGCGATCGCGCGCAGCGTGGTACGGGACCATCCGCGTCGTTCGGTCCTGGGCCTGTCGTTGTTCATCGGCCAGGCATTCCTCTACAACGCCATCACCTTCGGCTTCGCGTCGATCCTGGAAACCTTCTACGACGTGCCGAGCAACCGTGCCGGCTACTACTTCGCCGTGATCGCCGTCGGCAACCTGCTCGGTCCGCTGCTGCTGGGGCCGTTGTTCGACACGGTCGGACGACGCGTGATGATCACCTCGACCTATGTCGGCAGCGCGCTCGCGCTCTTCGTCACCGCCTGGCTGTTCGGAGCGGGACACCTGAACGCGACCACGCTCACCGCGTGTTGGTGCGTCGTGTTGTTCCTCGCCTCCACCGGCGCGAGCAGTGCCTACCTGACCGTCTCGGAGATCTTCCCGATGGAGGCCCGGGCATCGGCCATCGCGCTGTTCTACGCGGTGGGTACCGCGGCGGGCGGAATCGCCGGGCCCCTGGTCTTCTCGGACCTGACCAAGTCCGGCGATGTCGCGGACACCGTCCTCGCGTTCTGCATCGGCGCGGGTCTGATGCTGGCCGCCGGCATCGTCGCCGGATTCCTCGCGATCAACGCCGAAGGGCGCTCCCTCGAGGACATCGCCCCACCGATCTCCTCGGTCGACCGCGGCTCGGCGGCCGATTGAGGCCGGTCCTGTTCACCCCCGGCCTCCCCCATCGACGGACGCACGCTCGGAAGCCGAAGCAGGAGCGGAAGCGGGTACGAAGACGGGGGCCGGGAGCGCTGCCGAAGCCCCACCCGGGCCCCGACCCATCCACTCGTCACGTCGAGTTGCCGGCGCGCCGGTGGGTAGCGCCGATGTGGTGCAGGTGGATGAGGATGTCGTAGCTCGCGCGCAGCCGAGTGTTCTCGTACTCGTCGCAGGGCCAGACGACGCCGAGGCTGCGAATGGGGTGCGCGGCCTCGATCCAGTCGTGCGCGACGCCCGGGGCCGCGGCGCGGGTGTCGAGGTACCAGTCACGTCGGGAGACTCTCTCCAGGACGTCCTCGCCGGCGCGGGTGGCGGGCGGGCCGATCGTAAAGCGACGCCACGGTGCGCCGGGGGCGTTCTGGTCGATCGCGTTGAATGATCCCTGGCCGAAGGTGAATCCGGCGTTGACGTAGCGGGCCCCGAGACGTTCGCGCAGGATGCGCCCCTGGGTCCCGGTCCCGGCCCGGCCCTCGCCGGCGATCTGCGCGTTGTGGGCGGAGAGGAAGACCCGCGTGCCGGTGTGGCGCTGCCACCACAGGGTGTAGTCGGCGGCGACCCGGTCGCGGTACCGCCGCGCCGCTTCGTCGGCGATGACGAACGCGCAGTCAAGGCCGTTCCCGGCCACCCGGACCGGACTGTCGGGCCGGCGTACGTTCCACACCCGCATCCACCGCAACAGGTCCCGCGTCTCGGTGGTGTTCCACGCACTGTCACCGGCACGGAACTCTTCGTCCATGATCGTCCTCAGATGGCCCGTGCCGTGCAACACCCACGCGTCCAGGCGGACCCCCGCATCCCGGTGGACCGCGAGGACGAGGCTCCGGAAACCGCGGTGTTCGACCAGGTGCCGGAACAGGCGATGCTTGACGGTGCAGAACTCGCTCGAACCGTGCGTGGCCTCGCCCACGCCGACCACGTCCGCGCCGCCGATCATCGTGTCGAACGCCCGCAGATCCGCCTCGGAGCCGCCCGGCAGGGTACTGCCCAGCGCATGCGCGGAGTGAGCCAGGGCCGCCGCCGGGTCACCGCGCGCCGCAGCGGAGTCTTTGGGCGGCGCGGCACCGGTGGCGACCCACCCCGGCGCCCCGGTGACGGTGGCGGTGCCGCGCGCCGGCGGCGGGTCCGGAACCAGGCCGAGGGCCACAGTCGCACCCGGCCCGTGTCGGGGCGAGATCGCCGGGGCCTCGATCTCACAGGATGGGTACACATCGTCTGATTTCATGACTCCGACGCTAGACAACGGTTAGCGGCCGGCGCCTCGTCCGCCAGACCCAGGACTCGGGTACTCCTTCGGTCGAATTCGACAAGTACCCGACACCCGGAGATACCCGGGACCGAGGCGCCGGCACGGCTCCCCACTCCGCAAGCCGTCCCGCCACCGGCGCCGGCCGCGCCCCGGCCCCGACCATCAGTCCACCGTCGCCTCCCCACCCTCGTAGTACCCGTCTCCCGCGAACCGCACGAGCAGCGGTTTCCCGGCGAGGTCGGACGGCACGCGCAGGACGGCCTCGCCTTCTCGGCCGGTCCAGGCCCGGACGGCCTCCCCGCCCGCGTTCACGAGCACCACCTCGACCTCGAACAAAGGTGCCGCGCACGCGTCCCGGAACGAGACGGCGATCGTGTCGGGTGCCCGCTTCGTGGCAACCAGTCGGGGCGCACGGTGGCCGCACACGCTGCCGGTGAAATCGCCGACTTCGAAGAGTTCCGCGCCGCCGAGTCCGCCGGCGGACCAGCCGACCCCACCTCCCGCGCGCACCACCGGACGGTAGTGGGCGCGGTCGCGCAGTACGGCGAGCAGCAGGTCGCGGTCCCGCCCGGCGACCGTCAGCAGCACGTACCGGGCGCCGGAGGCACGCAGTCGGCGGGTGAAGTCCGGGACGTCACGCGGCTCGCCCAGGTTGGCGACCCGTCGTTGCCCGCGTTCGCCCAGCATCAGGTTGACGAAGCGCTGGTGGGTGTACTCGGTGAAGGCCACGGTCCGGCCGTCGGGGACACGATTCATCCCGGCGTAGGACGCCGTGGGCAGGATGCGTTCGTCCCGGTCCGGGTCGCGCATCAGGTCGATCGTCTCGCGGACGTCCGCGCGCCGCGCCGACGCGCGGTCGCCGACCCAGGTGTTGGTCGGCTGCGTCGCCCACCACATCGAGACCGCCGTCGTCGCGACGAACGCGCCCGCGACCAGCCCGGCCACACACCTTCGCCACAGCGGCGGCACCGACGGCAGCACCGCACGACGGACGCGCGGATCGGGTGGGCCGCCGGGGTCCCGCCCGCCACGCGGCCCTTCCGCCACCGCGGTCAGCACCGCCGCCAGGCACACACAGCCCACCGCCGGCACGATCAACTGGTAGCGGGCCCACCACGGCGCCGGGGACGCCAACCCGTGCACGACCACCGGGAGCAGCAGTCCCCACAACAGGTCGAAGCGGCGCCCGCGCACGAACAGGGCGATGGCGACGAGCACGACCGGGAGCAGGACGTAGATCCATTGCAGCCCGAATCCGCCGGGTTGCTGATCGTACGTGTAGGCCACGCGTTCACGGTCGAAGGTCCACGAGTGCCACGTGGCGCGGAGCTTGCTCTCGCCGCGCACGACCCATGCCGTGTTGTGGACGATGATCAGTTCGTCGACGGTGCCCTTCCCGTGGAAGCCGAGCATCGTGAACGGGTGGAAGGGGTTGCCGTATCTGAGCCAGGTGCGGATGTACCAGTAGCCGCCCAGCGCCAGTGTGGGCACACCCAGCACGGCCGCGTTCGGCAGCGCCACGCG
Source organism: Embleya sp. NPDC025285 (assembly GCF_055558835.1). Lineage (NCBI taxonomy): Bacteria > Bacillati > Actinomycetota > Actinomycetes > Kitasatosporales > Streptomycetaceae > Embleya > Embleya sp. NPDC025285. Next base: position 13,176 of record NZ_JBVHLU010000157.1, on the reverse strand, counting down.
GGCGGCGGCGGCGTGACCGCGCAGCCGGGCGGCGCGGGTGACCGGCGCGGACCCGGGGCTGGGCGGCAACGAGCGCCGCAGCGCACCGACCACACGCCAGGTCTGCACCACGACCAGAACGCCGACCATGGCGGCGGTCAACAGGTTCGAGGACTTGACGCCGATCGCCGTCCCCAGCGCGATCCCGACCATCGGCACCCGGTAACGCAGACAGCGCGTCGCGTCCTCGCCGCGCCGCATCGCGTCCACGACGGCCGGGTGCAGGTCGAGCGTCAGGTGCAGCGCGGTCAGTGTGGTCGCGGCCGTGGCGAAGTCCACGTAGGTGGTGGAGGCTTCCAGGAACACTGCGGGGATCGCCAGGATGCCGAGACCGGCGAGTACGGCGTGCGCGCGGCGGGCGCCGGCCGTACGGGCGAGCCCGGCCGTGGCGAGCGCGCCCAGGGCGAGGAAGGGCAGTCCGGACGCCCAACCGAGTCGGGTGTCGCCCAGGAACGCGCCGCTGAAGCCGGTGAGCAGTTCCTGCCCTTGCGGGTACACGTCGGCCCACAACACCTGCGGGGTGTGTCCCACATGGCCCTGTTGGAGCCACAGGGCGGGTCCGGGCAGGTGGTACCACAGTCCGTCGAAGTCCAACGGGCCCAGGAACACGGCCAGTGCGGCGCGCCAGCAGTACTGCGCGGCGACCAGCAGCGCCGCCACGACGACCAGCGGATGCCGCCGGCAACGCCGTACGCGCGGCCACAACCCGGCGACGGCGGCGACACCGCGGCGTCGGGCCGCGTCGGTGCCGGGCCGTCGGGTGAGCACGACCTCCACCGCGGCGACCGCGATCGCGGCGGGGAACAGCGCGGCGTAGTCCTCCCAGTAGCGCAACACCAGTACCGCGCGGTCGTCCGGGGACAGTCGCGCCAGACCTTCCAGAAGAGTCAGGCGCAGCTCGATGTCGTGGCCGTCGGGCGCGTGCGCGTCCGGGAGTTCCTCGGCGGGATACTCCGACCAGCGTTTGAGTCGCCGGGCGGACAGGAACGTTCTGACCAGCGTCCGGTGCGCGTACGCCATGGGCGCGTCCATCTCGCTCACCCGGTTCCAGCGCGGGAACAACTTCCCGAAGGTCTCCTGGACCAGGTCCTCGGCCATGTGCCAGTCGCCGGTGAGCAGGCAGGCGGTGCGCAGCAATTGCCCGCTGCGCGCGTGCGCGAACTCCTCGAAGTCCGCGGCCGCGGCCTTGCTTCCCGACATGGGCCCTCCACACGTTGACGTCACACGAGAAACGCCACGAGCCCCGGGTTTGATAACACCTTCGTCGGAAATCTCTTCGGGCCGGAATCCCCGCGGGGAGGACGCCCGTGCGGGATCAGGCGTCCGCGTCCTGGGGCTCGTTCAGCCACTCCTCCACCGTCTTGCCTCGGCGCCAGTAGCCGGCCGCGTGCAGGGTGTCCCGGTTCAGACCGCGTTCGTTGCGCAGGTAGCGACGGATGGTGCGCACGGTGAGCGCCTCGCCGGCGACCCAGGCGTGCACGGTGCCGTCCGGCCAGGGGAATTCACAAACCGCGTCGGCCAATTGATCGTCGTCGGGGTCGGCCGAGGTGTCCCGGTGCAACCATCGGATCCGCACGTCGGTGCCCGGTGCCGCGCTCAGGGGCTGCTCCTCGAAGCGGTCGGCGACCTCGACGAAGACGTGCGCGCGCGTGCCGGGGGTGAGGCGTTCGAGGATCGAGGCCACGGCGGGCAGCGCCGTTTCGTCCCCGGCGATCAACAACTGGTCGGCGTCGGCGGGCGGGAGCGTACCGACCGCCGGGCCGGCTATCCCGAGCACGTCGCCGGGTCGGGCCTCGCGGGCCCATTCCACGGCTCGGCCGTGGCCGTGGATCACGAAGTCGATGTCGAGTTCGGGCCCGGCCGGGTCGAAGCGCCGCACGGTGTAGTTGCGCGCGTGCGGCGGCGTCGCGCCGGCGGGATGGACCAGACCCTCGGGGCCGAATTCGGGTAGCACCGGTATGCGTTCGCCCCGAGGCGGGAAGAAGAGTTTGACCCGTTCGTCGGCCTGCCTTCCGCCCTCGAACGTACGCAACTCGTCTCCGCCGAGCGTCAACCGCAACATTCTCGGCGTCACCTCGGCCGACCGCACGACCGTGGCCAGACAGGTGCGAATCGGCGATCGCCCGGCACGGTCACGGGTGTCGCCGGCCTGGTCGTCTCGCGCCATGGGATGCCCCCTCGTCGTTCGGTCCCGATTGCTCGGCGCCTCGGGTCGGAATCGGTATGCGTGCGCGACGCCCGGCGGCATGGCGTCGCAACCGGGCGTACTGGGCAAGTCTTTCAGGTATGCCTTACCTTACTGGGGTGTCTCTCCGGGTCGATTCCCCCGATGCCCCGTCCGCCGTCGCCGCGTCCGACGCCCGGGCCGCGCCCGGTCGTTCCTCGCGTGTCGGGCTGCTCGCGATGCTGGCCGTGCTGCTGCTCGGCGCGCTGTTCGCGTCCCTGGCGATCGGCACGCGCAACGTCGCGCCGAGCGAGGTGCTCGCCATGCTGGGCGGCGAACGCACCGGTGACGCCGGGCTGATTCGCGATCTGCGGGTGCCGCGCACGCTCCTGGGACTCCTGGTGGGCGTCGCGCTGGGGGTGGCCGGCGCCGTCGCCCAGAACGTGACCCGCAACCCGTTGGCCGACCCCGGTCTGATCGGGGTCAGCGCGGGTGCGGCGTTCGCGGTCGCGGCGAGTGTGGGACTGCTCGGACTGACCGGATCGCACAGCCACCTGTGGTTCGCCTTCCTCGGCGCGGCGATCGCGGGCGCGATCGCCTACCTGGTGGGCGGCGCGGGCGTGGGTGGCGCGACACCCGCCAAGCTCGCGCTCGCGGGGGCCGCGGTCAGCGCGCTGTTGGAGGCCGGGACCGGCGCGCTCGTGCTGACCGACCCCGACTCGCTGAACCGCTACCGCTCCTGGGCGGTCGGTTCGCTCGCCGGCCGGGACAGCGAAACCACCTTGTTTCTAATGCCGTTCGTCGTGGTCGGGATCTGCCTCGCGCTGAGTCTGACCGGTCGGCTCAACGCGCTGGCGCTCGGCGACGAGTTGGCCACCACGCTCGGCACGCGGGCGGGCACCACCCGGGCGCTGGGCGCACTCGTGGTCGTCCTGCTGACCGGCACCGCGGTCGCCGCCGCCGGGCCGATCGTCTTCGTCGGTCTGGTGGTGCCGCATGTGCTGCGGGCCTTCACCGGGCCCGACGCCCGCTGGCTGGTGCCGTGTTCGGGGCTGGCCGGTGCGGTGTTGTTGCTGGTCGCCGACGTGGTCGGGAGGGTGATCGCACGGCCCACGGAGGTGGAGGTCGGCGTGGTCACCGCCTTCCTCGGGGCGCCCTTCCTCATATATCTGGTCAGGCGCGGAAGGATCGGGGAACACACCGGATGAAGACTGCCGATCCCGCACCGCGCGTCCTGCGTTGGGAGCGAGGGCCGCTGGGGTTCGCCGTGCGCCCGCGTACGCTTGCCGCCGCCGTCGGCCTGACGGTGCTCGTCTTCGTCGGCCTGATCGCGTCGCTGGCGCTGGGCGACTATCACCTGCCGTGGCGCGACGTGGTCACCGGGCTGTTCGGCGCGGGTCCCGCCGACGCCGAGTTGGTCGTGCACGAACTCCGGCTCCCACGGGCCCTGGTGGGAGTGCTGGTCGGATTCGCGCTCGGGATGGCCGGGGCGGTCTTCCAGGCCGTGACCCGCAATCCGCTCGCCGGGCCGGACCTGATCGGGATCACGGCCGGCGCCGGGGCCGGCGCGGTGCTGGCGATCCTGCTGGGCGGTGTGAGCACCACGCAGTCCACGACCTACGGCGCGGTGCCCTTCGGCGCCCTGGTCGGCGCGCTCGCGACGGCCGCCGCCATCTATCTGTTGGCGTTTCGCGGCGGCACCATCTCCGGGTACGGCTTCGTGCTCGTGGGCATCGCGGTCAACGGCATGCTCGCGGCGCTCACCCGCTGGATGCTCGCGCGCGTCGACGTGAACACCGCGACCCGGGCCACCTCGTGGTTGACCGGCAGCCTGGACGGGCGCGAGTACACCCACGTGCGCTGGTTGGGCTATGCGCTCGTGGTGCTGGTGCCGGCGACGATCGCGCTCGCACGGCCGTACCGCATGCTCCAGTTCGACGACGACACCGCCGCGAGCCTGGGCATGCCGGTCACCCGCTCGCGGATCGCGCTGCTCGTGCTGGCGACGGGACTGACGGCGGCGGCCACCGCGTGCGCGGGACCGGTGGTCTTCGTCGCGCTCGCCGCCCCGCAGATCGCCCGCAGACTGGCCGGCACCCCCGGGCTGCCCCTGGTGGTGAGCGGTCTCGTCGGCGCGGCCCTGGTGGTCGTGGCGGACGTGGTGGCCCGCACCGCGTTCACCAACGAACTCCCGGTCGGCATCGTCACCGGCGCCGTCGGGGCGCCGTACCTGCTGTGGTTGCTCGCCCGGAACAACCGGGCCGGAAAGGGAGGCTGACGTGGGTTCCGCGCCGGAGCAGACGAAGCAGACGGATCACCCGGACGACACGGAGGCGACCGCGCAGGCCGAACTCGCCGGACCGGTCGGAACGGTCGAGCCGTCCGCGCCGATCGAACCGGCCGAGCGGCCCGGTTCGACCGGGCAGGCCGCGCAGGCCGCGCAGGCCGCGCAGGCCGCGCAGGCCGGGAACACGACACGGCACACCGAACCGGCGACGAAGAAAGGCGCGCCGGACGCCGCCCCTCCCTCCGCTCCGTCGAGGAACGCCTCCGGCGCCCCCGGGACGACCGCCGCCCCCGGGATGACCGCCGAAGGCATCACCCTCGGCTACGGCGAACGCATCGTCGCCCGGGACCTGGACCTCGACATCCCCGCCGGCCGGGTGACCGCCCTGGTCGGGCCCAACGCGTGCGGGAAGTCGACCGCTCTGCGCGCCCTCGCCCGGTTGCTGAAACCGCGTCAGGGCAGCGTCCTGCTCGACGGCGAGAGCGTCTCCCGTTTGTCCGGGCGGGACTTCGCCCAACGGCTCGCGCTGTTGCCACAGTCCCCGACCGCGCCCGAGGGCATCACCGTGCGCGATCTGGTCGCGCGCGGTCGCACTCCGTACCAGCGGTGGTGGCGGCAGTGGTCCTCCTCCGACGACGCCGTCGTGGACGCGGCGCTCAAGGCCACCGGTGTGGACGCGCTGGCCGGTCGAGGCATCGACGAGCTCTCCGGCGGGCAGCGCCAACGGGTATGGATCGCCATGGCGTTGGCCCAGGACACCCCCGTGTTGCTGCTGGACGAACCGACCACCTACCTGGACCTGGCCTATCAGGTCGACGTGTTGGAGCTGGTGGCCGAACTGGGCCGGGCCGAGGGCCGGACCGTGGTGATGGTCATCCACGAGCTCAACCACGCGTGCCGGTACGCCGATCACCTGATCGCGATGCGCGACGGCCGGGTGGTCGCGTCCGGGCCGCCCGCCGAGGTGGTCACGCCGGAGCTGGTGCGCGAGGTGTTCGACCTGCGCGCGGCGGTGATCGAGTGCCCCATCGCGGGCACACCACTGGTAATCCCGGTCGGGGGCCGTCGCTAGAGCCACGTCGAACACGCGTCGTCGGCGAGGCCCCCTCCCCACCCGGCGGCACACCATGCCCGCCCTTCGCGCCGCTCGGCATCCCCGGCGGCGCGAAGGCACGCCTGTCGCACCCGTCGAAGACGCCCGTCGCTCAGTGCGCCGGCACCAGGTAGCCGGCCACCGAGCGCAGCTTCTCGCAAGTCTCCTCGAACTCGCGCCCGGGCTCGGACTGTTCCACGATGCCGGCGCCCGCCTGGAGCCACGTCCTGCCGTCGCGCCGGAAGAGCGTGCGCAACACCAGGGCCGCGTCCAGCGTCCCGTCGTGGTCCATGGTCAACACCGCGCCGCTGTACAGCCCGCGCGGACCCGTCTCGTGTCGCCGGATCGCGCGGTACGCCGCCGGTTTGGGCACGCCCGACGCGGTCACCGCGGGGAACAGCGCCGCGAACGCGTCCCACGATCCGATGCCGGGCGCGAGCCGGCCCACCAGTGACGATGCCAGGTGCTGCACGCTGCCGCGCGGCTTGACCGACATGTAGTCGGTGACCATCACCGTGCCCGGGTCGCACAGCGGCACCAGTTCGTCGTAGGCGACCTTGACCGAGATGGCGTGCTCGTAGATCTCCTTGGCATCGCTGAGCAGGTCGTCGCGTCGCGACAGGTCGGCCGCCTCCCCGCCGCCGAGCGCGCGGGTTCCGGCGAGCGGCTGGGTGCCGACGTTGCGATCGGCGTCCACGGACACCACGATCTCGGGGCTGAAGCCGGTCGCACACACACCGCCCAGGTCGAGCAGGAACGAGCGGGTGGGCGTGTTTCCGCGCCGCCCGGCGAGGTAGGTGCCGACCATGTCCACCGGTGTGGGCACCTCGACCGTCCGGGACAGGATGACCTTGCGCAGCAGCCGTGCGCGGATCTCGTCCACCGCCGCGCCGACCGCCGAGCGGTACTCGCCGGCGCCGCCGGCCGCGACGTCGAGAGACACCGGATCCTTGCGCGGCGCCGGTCGATGCGCGGCCAACAGCGCGCTGACCGCCACGAGTTCCTCGGCGTCGACGGCGCGTATTCGTGCCCGGCCCTGCCTCAGGCGTACCTCGATGCGCGGAACGAACAGGTGCAACAACGGTTCATCACCCACCAGTTCCGGCATGCCGGCCTGAAGATAGGCGAACTCGAACCCGGCCCACCCATACGCGCGCCAGTGTGACACCGGGGCCCCGCGCAGGAATTCGTCGACCGCCGGCAGCGGCGAGTCGACCCACGACCGCACGCTGTCACCACCGCCACCGCCGCTACAGCGGACCTCGTGCTTGGTCACCACGACCTCGACGAGCACCCCCAGGCCCACGCACCATTCGTCGTCCCGCTCGTAGACCACATGCGCACGGCTGCCCACGATGCTCGACGATGCCTCGGCCAACGCTGCGGCCAGGTCCAAAGGATCTTCGGACAAAGGGAGTTCCCGCTCGACGTAGTCGGACACGACAGCCTCCGCGATTCGGCACAGTGACAGGTTAGGCAAGGCTAACCTATTGATCCACGGCCCTGGTCACATCGCGCGAGGTTAGGTTAGCCTCCCCTACTGAAAGGCAATAGTGCTTCGTGTGCCCTTCGAGGCCACCACTCAGAAGGGAAACGCTCGTTGACCTCCTCTCGGCACGACGGAAAGACCACGCACGACCTCATCGGGGTCGGATTCGGGCCTTCGAACCTGGCGCTCGCCGTCGCGATCGAGGAACACAACGCGCGCACCTCGTCGGACCACCGCGTGGACGCCCTGTTCCTGGAGAAACAGCCCACCTTCGGCTGGCATCGCGGCATGCTCGTGGACGGCGCGACGATGCAGGTCTCCTTCCTCAAGGACCTTGCCACGATGCGTAATCCGACCAGTGACTTCAGCTTCGTCAACTACCTTCACTCGATCGACCGACTCGTCGATTTCGTCAACCACAAGGTGTTCTTCCCGCTCCGGGCCGAGTTCCACGGATACCTCGAATGGGCCGCGGCCCGGGTGGCCCATCATGTGCGCTACGGCGCCGAGGTGTTGGCCATCGAGCCCGTCCTCACCGACGGCCGGATCACCGCGTTCGACGTCGCCGTGGCGGGTGATCCCACCCCCCACCGCGCCCGCAACGTCGTACTCGCCCCGGGCCTGATGCCGCACCTGCCCGAGGGAGTCGAGGCCTCCGCCCGGGTCTGGCACAACTCCCGACTCGTGCCCAACGTCGCCGCCACCGACCCGACGACCGTGCGCACCGCGGTGGTGGTCGGCGCCGGACAAAGCGCCGCCGAGACCGCGGACTACCTCTACCGACGCTTCCCCGACGCCGAGGTGCACGCGGTCTTCAGCCGCTACGGCTACTCCCCCGCCGACGACAGCCCGTTCGCCAACCGGATCTTCGACCCCGCGGCCGTCGACCACTACTTCGAGGCGCCCGAGCAGGTCAAACGGCAACTGACGGAGTATCACCGGAACACGAACTACTCGGTCGTGGACGGCGATCTGATCGAAGAGTTGTACCGGCGGGTGTACGAGGAGCGTGTCCAGGGCCGCCAACGCCTGTACATCCGGCATGCCTCCCGAGTCGTCGACCTGCGGGACGACCCCGAAGCAGCGCACGTTGACGTCGAGTTCCTGCCCACCGGGAAGACCGAGACGCTGCGCGCCGACGTGGTCGTCTACGCCACGGGTTACCGCCCCGGCGACGGACTCGCGCTCTTCGGCGACACCGCCCGGGCCTGCGCGCGCGACGAGTACGGACGCCCCCGCCTCGGCCGCGACTACCGGGTGGTCACCGAACCCCCGCTCAGCGCCGGGATCTACCTCCAAGGCGGCACCGAGCACACCCACGGCATCGGCTCCACCCTGCTGTCCAACATCGCGGTCCGCGCCGGCGAGATCCTCACCTCCATCAACGAGCGCTCCGGCCCGGACCCCACCACCGCGATCGCGACCGAGAACCCGACCGCGATCGCGAACGGCCTGATCCCCACCTCCCGGCAGGGTTGATCGGTGCGCCTGGGCGACATCGCAGTCGACATCACCCCGCTGCGGGCCAATCGCGAGTTCCGACTGCTGTTCACCGCCACCGCGCTGTCCATGCTCGGGACCGCGCTGACCTCGGTCGCCGCGAGCATCCAGGTCTACGACCTGGGCGAGTCCTCGCTGCACGTGGGGTTGGTCAACCTGGTGATCGGCGTCAGCCTGTGCGTGGGCCTGCTGGCCGGCGGCGTACTGGCCGACCGCACCGACCGGCGCCGGCTCATCCTGTCCACCCGTGCGGGCTCCGCGGTCGTCGTGCTCGCGCTGGCCGGCAACGCCCTCGCACCCGAGCCCCAACTGTGGTTCGTCTACCTCGCGGCCATCGCCGCCGGCATCGCCGGCGGCCTGGGCGCACCCGCCCTGATGGCCGTCACACCGGCCCTCGCCGGGCGCGAACACCTCGCGGCGGCCGCGGCATTGCTCACCCTGACCACCCAGTTCGGCGCGATGGTGGGCCCCAGCCTGGCGGGCCTGATCGCCGCCGGCCCCGGGGTCGCGGTGTGCTACCTGATCGACGCGGCCGGGTTCGTGGCCGGCGCGGCCCTGCTGTGGCGGCTGCCGCAACTGCATCCGGAACCCGACGAGGACGCCGACATCGCGGCCACGCAGCACCCCGTGCAGGCCATCCTGGACGGGCTGCGACACGTACGCGCGAACAGGATCATCCGCGGGCTCATGCTCGTCGACCTGGCGGCCGTCGTCCTGGCCATGCCGTACGCCCTGTTCCCCGAGATGGGCCACGAGGTCTTCGACGGCGGACCCACCGCGGTCGGCCTGCTCTACACCGCCCCCGCCGTGGGTGCCTTCCTCGGCGCCCTGGCCGGCGGTTGGATCTCGCGGGTGCAACGCCCCGGGGTGACCCTGATCGCGGTGGCCGCACTGTGGGGCGCGGCGATCGCCGCCTTCGGCCTGACCCGGCACCTGTGGCTCGGCCTGCTCGTCCTGGCGGTGGCCGGCGGCGCCGACACCATCTCCGAGATCCTGCGCCGCGCCCTCCTACAGCAGTACACGCCCGACCGACTCCAAGGCCGGGTGGGCAGCCTGTGGCTGGCCCAGGCCACCGCGGGCCCGGCCACCGGCAACGCGCTCTCCGGCGGCGTCGCCCGCCTGATCGGCCCCGGCGCCACCCTCGTGGCCGGCGGCCTGGCCTGTGTCGCCGCGGTCCTCGCGGTCGCCACCGCGCTGCCCGCGCTGCGGGCCGCGGAACCGACCTCCGCACCGGCCGAGGAGGCGGCGACCCCGACCGACCCCGCCGCGACCGAAGACCCCACCCCCGGCGCCACGCCGCCGACGACATCGACGACCACGAAAGGCTGACCCGCCGTGACGAACCCCTTCGACGACGACTCCGGGACGTTCCTGGCCCTGCTCAACGACGAGGGCCAGTACTCCTTGTGGCCCGCGTTCCTGGACGTGCCCGACGGTTGGCACACCGAGCACGGACCCGCCGCGCGGGCCCAGTGCCTGGAACACATCGAGACCAATTGGACCGACATGCGGCCGCGTTCCCTCGTGGCCGCCACCGAGAACTGAGCGGAGAGCACCGGTGCTGCGCACGCTGCTGAGTGGCAAGATCCATCGGGCCCGGGTGACACAGGCCGACCTGCACTACGTCGGATCGCTGACGGTCGACGAGGACCTGCTCGACGCTGCCGGCATCACCGAGGGCGAGGTGGTCCAGGTCGTCGACATCGACACCGGGGCGCGCCTGACCACGTACGCGATCCCCGGCCCGCGCGGCAGCGGGGTGATCGGCGCCAACGGGGCCGCCGCGCGGCTGATCCACCCGGGCGACCTGGTCATCGTGATGGCGTTCGCACTCCTGGACGAAGCCGAACTGGCCACGCATCGCCCGCACGTGGTGCACGTCGACGCGGACAACCCCGTCGTGGCACTGGGCACCGACCCGGCCGAGCCGGTGCCCGGCATGCCGGGACAGATCGCCGGCACCACGGTCGCCGTACTCTGAGACGATCGAACCTCGAACGATCGAGCCCCCGACTCCCTTGTGACGCACGGGAGTCGGGGGCTCTTCACCTTCCGTCCGGTGCCCGCGATCAGACCTTCGCGGCCTGGGCGGCGGCGTCCACGCGCGGCATGATCTTGTCGATCACGTACTCCACGGCGAGCGGGGTCGGCGCGCGCAGGGCCCAGAAATCGTTGGAGTCCAGCGGGACGTACGAACCACGCTTGACCACGTTCAGCTTGGCGAACTGCGGGTTGCCCTCGATCGCCTTCTTCAGCGCGTCGTCCGCGTTGTAGTTGCTCAGCAGCACGCCCACTTCGAGCACGTCCAGCCGCTCCATGCTCAACTCGGCGGCGAATCCGGCCCCGGGCAGGCCGGCGATGGCATCCGGGAAGGTCATCCCGAACCCGGCGAGCAGCTTCACCGAGGTATCCGACTTGTCCTTGAGCACCGCGACCGTACCCGCGTTCTGCGCGTTGGTCAGTGCGAAGGACTTGCCCTTGATCGCGGGATGGCTCGTGGCCACCCCGGCGATCTTGGCCTCCAGGTCCGTCACCAGCTTCTCGGCCTCGGTGGACTTGCCCAGCGCCTTGCCGACCTGCCGGGTCACCTGCTGCCAACTGTCCTGCGAGGGGCCGGTCTCGAACGCCGTGGTCGGCGCGATCTTGCTGAGTTTGTCGTACTCCTGCTCGACCCAGTAGTCGGTGTTCGCCAGGATCAGGTCGGGCTGAAGCGCGAGCACCTTCTCCAGCGGAGCGCCGTTCTCACCCATCGTGATGATCTGCGGCTTGTCGCCGGCCAGCTTGGGCTTGGCCCACGGTGCCACCCCGTCCGGCGGGGTCGTCTCGACCATGCCGGCGAGCTTGGTCGCCAGCGCGAGCGCGGCGTCCTGATCCCCCTCGCCCAGCGCGACGATGCGCTTCGGCGCCTTCTTGATCGTGGTGGTACCCAGCTTGTGGGTGATCGTGATCGGGTACGTCGGCGCCGCCGCGCCGCCCGTCCCGGGAGAGGCCGCCGCCGGTCCGGAGACGGGCGACGCGCCGGAGGCATCCTTCTTGTCGTCGTCGCCACAGGCAGCGAGGCCGAACACGAGTGCCACGGCTATCCCGGCCGCGGCGAGGCGGCCGGGGCCGGTGCGGCGGGCGGCGGTGTGGCGGACGAAGGGCGGCGCTGCGATTCTTCGCATGATGCTTCAGTGCCTCTCTGGGTGTGTCGCGTCCGACCGTCGGCGTACGAGTGGGCCCCACTGGTCCACCGCGGCCGAGGTCAGCAGATCGTCGTGCTCGTGGTCGACGACGAACTCGTCGACCACGCCGAGAACATGGGCCGTCCAGGCCTCCCGGCCGGTACGCGTGCGGTTCTCGCGCGCCGCGACGCACAACACGTCGCCGCGGAAGGGCGGGTAGGGGTCGGCGGGCACGAGGGGTTCGTAGGCGACCCGCGTCCGGAGCAGGGCCGCCACCACCTCCTCGCCCAGCGCGCCGGCCAAGTCCACCTCGGCCGGTGTCGCCCGCAGCAGATGCGCCCACGCGGCTTCCTCGTCGAACCCGCCGTCCGCGCCCGCCCCGTCGGCATGCGCGCGCGGCACCGGCGGCTCGGCGTCGACGAGCACCAGCAGATCCACCGGCTCACCCGCGCGCTGCAGTTCGGCGGCCAGCGCGAAGGCGAGCTCGCCGCCGAAGGACCAGCCCAGCAGGTGGTACGGGCCCCGCGGCTGGAGCGTGCGCACGGCGCGCAGGTGCCCCGCGACCACGTCCTCGAACCGGTTCGGCGCGGCGGCGCCCGACAACATGGGGGCCTGGAGTCCGTACACCGGACGGTCGTTCGCCACGTGCGCGAGCAACGTCGTGTACGGCCAGGCGAATCCGAATCCGGCGTGTACGCAGAACAAGGGCGCGAGATCACCATCGGGACGCAACGCCAGCAGGGGCGCGGTCAACTCGTCCGTGCCGGTGCGCCCGCGCAGCCGCTCCGCCAGGTCGGCGACCGTCGGCGCGGTCAACACCAGCGCCACGGTGACCGTGTCCGGGTCGGCCACGATGCCGGCGGCACGGATCGCGCCGACCAGGCGGACCGCGAGCAGCGAATGCCCGCCCAGGGTGAAGAAGTTGTCGTCGATGCCCACCCGGGGCAGTTCCAGGGTGTCCGCGAAAACCCGGCACAGCACGGCCTCGACCGTGTCCCGCGGCCCTCGCGCGGTGACCGCCGCCGCGAAGTCCGGTTCGGGCAACGCGGCCCGGTCGAGCTTCCCGTTGACGGTCAACGGCAACACGTCCAGTGGTACGAACGCGCCGGGGACCATGTAGTCGGGCAGCCGCGCCGCCGACCAGGCGCGCAGCGTGTGCGGATCGACCACGCCGACCACGTAGGCGGTCAGCCGGGTCCCGTCCGCGCTCGGCACCACCGCGGAACGCAGCACGTCGGGATGGGTGTCCAACACGCTCTGGATCTCCGCGGGTTCGATGCGGTGGCCGCGGATCTTGATCTGGTCGTCGGTGCGGCCGAGATAGTCGATGATGCCGTCCGGCCGGCGCCGCGCGAGGTCGCCGGTGCGGTAGAGGCGGCTGCCGGGCGGCCCGTACGGATTCGCCACGAACCGCGCGGCCGTTTGTCCGGCGGCGTTGAG
>NZ_JBVHLU010000156.1:0-17820 GCF_055558835.1 Embleya sp. NPDC025285 | reverse complement strand
TTGAGGGCCGAGGGGTGGGGGGGGGGGGGGGGGTTTCCCCCCCCCCCCCCCCCCCCCCCCCCCCCCCCCCCCCCCCTTCCCGCAGCGTCCGCAGCAGGCCCGCCGCACCCGGTGGGCGCGCCCGAGCGACGCGCCGGCAACGGCGACGACCCAGCAACGAGGAGACATGTCGGTGGCCGACGACGACGCGAGCCCTTCCGCCCGCCTGCTCGCCCTCTTCGAGCGCCACCGGCTCACCCCCACCCAGCGCCGGATCGCCCACTGCCTGGTCCGGCACGCGGGTGAGGCGGTGTTCCTCTCCAGCGTCGAGGTGGCCCAGCTCGCCGGGGTCAGCCAGCCCTCGGTGACCCGGTTCGCGGTCGCACTCGGCTTCGACGGCTACCCGGCACTGCGCCGACACCTGCGCGAACTCGGGCTGCCGACCACGGCCGAGTCCTCCGCCGAGGTGGACCGCAACGAGTACGTCGGCGCCGTGCACGCCGAGATCGCCAACCTGACCCGGCTCGCCGAGCAACTCGCCGACCCGGGCCCGATCGCCCGCGCCGCCGCGCTGCTCGCGCCCTCGCGCCCGCTGGTGGTGCTGGGTCTGCGGACCGGGATGGCGCCGGCGCGCGGCTTCGGCTACTTCGCGGCCAAGGTGCTGCCCGAGGTGCGGGTGCTGGACGAGGGCGGCTCGCTCCTGGTGGACCGGCTCGACCAGGCCCGCGCGGCGGGCGCCACCGGTCTGCTGTGCTTCGCGCTGCCGCGCTATCCGCGGGAGTTGGGCGAGGGCCTGCGGGTCGCGCGCGACCTGGGCCTGCGTATCGTCACCGTCACCGACAGTCCGTTCGCGCCGGCGGCGGAGCTGTCCGACGCGGTGCTGATCGCGGGCGTCGGCTCGCAGTTGGTCTTCGACTCGTACGGGGCACCGATCCTGATGGGGCAGATCCTGCTCCAGGCGATGTGCGATATCGAGCCTGCGCGGGCGCAGGCTCGACTGGAGGAGTTCGAGAAGCAGGCCGGGGAGCGTGGGCTGTTCGACGTGTGAGCCTCGCGGCGGCGGCGGCCGGGCCTGCGGCCGGCTTGTCCTCGAACGCCGGACGGGCTGATTTGCCGTGACCGGGTGCGGTGCCGGGGTCGGGTGTCGCGCCACGTCCGGGTGTCGCGCGGCGTCGGGTGGGCTCACACGCCGGGGTGGCCGCGGTGCGCCGGCATGATCGAGATGGCGCCGAGCATGGCCAGTACGCCGACGAGCGCCGCGCCGCCGGCGATCAGCGCGGTCTCCGCGTAGCGCGGGATGCTGAGCAGGAAGCCGCCGGTGCACAGCAGCGCGCCGATCATCACCACCAGGGCCACCACGCCCGGCTCGCGCCCTCGACCGCGCACCAGCATCACCAGGCCCGCGAACGCGACGAACGCGCCCAGTGCGGTGATCGCCCAGAGCACCTCCTGCAGATCCATGCCGACCGGCTACCCGGCGCCGGTCCGCGCCGACCGCCGACCGCATGAAATGGCACCGAATGGGTCAAGTCCCTCGATGTCGCGCTGCCCACAGCACCCGCTGGGCCGGCTCTCTTGGCGACGCCTTGCAGAACAGATAGATTCACTCTCGAAGCTACTGAATGTTTTCATACAGAAATCGTGCACAGGGACAGAAGGGGCGCCGCCATGTCGGACCACACCGCAGGACCGCGCGAGGTTCGCGCACCACGCGGGAGCACGCTCACCACCCGCGGCTGGCAGCAGGAGGGCGCCCTGCGGATGTTGCTGAACAACCTCGACCCCGAGGTCGCCGAGCACCCGGACAAGCTGGTCGTCTACGGCGGCACCGGCAAGGCGGCGCGCGACTGGCGCTCGTTCGAGGCGATCACCCGCACGCTGACCACGCTGAAGCAGGACGAGACGCTGCTCGTGCAGTCCGGCCGTCCGGTCGGCGTGATGCAGACCCACGAGTGGGCCCCGCGCGTGCTGATCGCCAACTCCAACCTGGTGCCCGACTGGGCCAACTGGGAGGAGTTCCGCCGGCTGGAGTCGGCCGGACTGACCATGTACGGCCAGATGACCGCCGGCTCGTGGATCTACATCGGCACCCAGGGCATCCTCCAGGGCACCTACGAGACCTTCGCCGCGGTCGCGGCCAAGCGCTTCGGCGGCACCCTCGAAGGCACCATCACACTGACCGCCGGCCTCGGCGGCATGGGCGGCGCGCAGCCGCTGGCGGTGACCATGAACGGCGGCGTGGTCATCTGTATCGACTGCGACCCCTCGCGGATCGACCGCCGGATCGAGCACGGCTACTGCGACACCCGGGTCGAGACGCTGGACGCCGCGTTGCAACTCGCGGTCGAGGCGCGCGACGCCCGCCGGCCGCTGTCCATCGGCCTGCTGGGCAACGCCGCCGAACTGGTCCCGCAGCTTCTCGCGATGGACGCCCCGATCGACATCGTCACCGACCAGACCTCGGCCCACGACCCGCTCGCCTACCTGCCGGTCGGCGTCGCGTTCGAGGACATGGCCGAGTACGCGCGCACCAAGCCCGCCGAGTTCACCGACCGCGCGCGCGAGTCGATGGCCCGCCACGTCGAGGCGATGGTCGGCTTCCAGGACAAGGGCGCCGAGGTCTTCGACTACGGCAACTCGATCCGCGGCGAAGCGCAACTGGCGGGCTACACCCGCGCGTTCGACTTCCCCGGCTTCGTCCCGGCGTACATCCGGCCGCTGTTCTGCGAGGGCAAGGGCCCGTTCCGCTGGGCCGCGCTCTCCGGGGACGCGCGCGACATCGCCAAGACCGACAAGGCCGTGCTCGACCTGTTCCCGGAGAACGAGTCGCTGGCCCGCTGGATCAAGCTCGCCCAGGAGAAGGTGCACTTCCAGGGCCTGCCCGCACGGATCTGCTGGCTGGGCTACGGCGAGCGGGACAAGGCCGGCGAGCGGTTCAACGACATGGTCGCCTCGGGCGAGTTGGCCGCACCGATCGTGATCGGCCGCGACCACCTGGACTGCGGCTCGGTGGCCAGCCCGTACCGGGAGACCGAGGGCATGCTCGACGGCTCCGACGCGATCGCCGACTGGCCGCTGCTGAACGCGATGGTCAACGTGGCTTCCGGCGCCTCGTGGGTGTCCATCCACCACGGCGGCGGGGTCGGCATCGGCCGCTCGATCCACGCCGGCCAGGTCACCGTCGCGGACGGCACGCCGCTGGCGGGCGAGAAGATCCGCCGGGTGCTCACCAACGACCCCGGCATGGGCGTGATCCGGCACGTGGACGCGGGTTACGACCACGCCGTCGACGTCGCCGACGAGCGCGGTGTGCGGGTGCCGATGCGGGAAGGCGACGCGTGAGCACCGGCTTCGAGGCGATGTGGCGCGACCTGCTTCCGGTGGGTCGCGCCACGACCGGCGGCTACCGCCGGTACGCGTGGACCGACGCGGACACCGAGTGCCGCGCCTGGTTCCGCGAACAGGCCCAGAGCCGGAACCTGATCTACGAGGAGGACCGCAACGGCAACCAGTGGGCGTGGACCGCGCCCGGCGCCGACGCGATCGTGATCGGCAGCCACCTGGACTCGGTGCCGGACGGCGGCGCCTACGACGGACCGCTCGGCGTGGTCTCCTCGTTCGCCGCGCTCGACCTGCTGCGCGAGCGCGGCGCCGACCCGGAGCGGCCGCTGGGCATCGTCAACTTCGCCGACGAGGAGGGCGCCCGGTTCAACGTCGCGTGTGTCGGATCCCGGTTGTCCGCCGGGGTGCTGACGCCGGATCAGGCACGTGCGCTGAAGGACGCCGACGGCGTCTTCCTGGGCGACGCGATGGAGCGCGCCGGTGTCGACCCGGCCGGGATCGGCGCCGACCCGGAGCGGCTGGGCCGCATCCGCGCGTTCGTCGAACTGCACGTCGAGCAGGGCCGCGACCTGGTGCACCGCGACCGCGCGGTGGGCGTGGCCTCGGCGATCTGGCCGCACGGACGCTGGCGGTTCGACTTCCGAGGCGAGGCCAACCACGCGGGCACCACCCGCCTGGAGGACCGGCACGACCCGATGCTGACCTACGCCAACACCGTGCTCGCGGCCCGCAAGAAGGCCCACCTCGCCGGTGCGCTGGCCACCTTCGGCAAGGTCGACGCGCGGCCCGGCGCGGCCAACGCGATCGCTTCCGAGGTGCGCGGCTGGCTCGACTCGCGGGCCGCCGACGAGCGCACGCTGGACGACCTGGTCGCGGAGATCATCCGGACCGCCGGCGAGCGTGGCGACCGGGACGGGGTCGGCGTACAGGTCACCCGCGAGTCCTTCACCCCGGTCGTCGAGTTCGAGGGCCCGCTGCGCGACCGGATCGCCAAGCACCTCGGAGGTGCGCCGATCCTGCCCACCGGCGCCGGACACGACGCGGGCATCCTGTCCGCGCGCCTGCCCACCGCGATGTTGTTCGTCCGCAACCCGACCGGCGTGTCGCACTCGCCGGCGGAGAGCGCCGAGATGGTGGACTGCCTTGCGGGCGTCACGGCGCTCGCCGACGTGGTGACCGACCTGATCAGCGAGGACCTCGGGTGAGCGAGTACTGGTGTGAACTGGTGCAGACCCGCACCGGGATCGAACGCGACGCGCTGCTCGTGGTCGAGGACGGCCGGATCGCATCGGTCACCCCCGACCGCCCGGCGCCGGGCGGCGCCTGCGTGCTGCCCGGGTTGACCATCCCGGGCCTGGCCAACGTCCACTCGCACGCCTTCCACCGGGCACTGCGCGGACGCACCCAGACCGGCACCGGCACGTTCTGGACCTGGCGCGACCAGATGTACCAGGCGGCCGGCCGGCTGGACCCGGACAGCTACCTCGCGCTCGCGCGCGCGGTGTACGCGGAGATGGCGCTCGCCGGGATCACCTCCGTCGGCGAGTTCCACTACCTGCACCACGGTCCGGACGGCACGCCGTACGACGACCCCAACGCGATGGGCCACGCGCTGATCGAGGCGGCCCGCGAGGCCGGCGTCCGGATCACCCTGCTGGACACCTGCTACCTGCACGGCGGCCTCACCGCCGACGGCTACCGGCCGCTGGAAGGCGTGCAGCGCCGATTCGGCGACGGCAGCTCGGACGCCTGGTACGAGCGCTGGGGCGCGCTGCGCGGCGACGACAACACCCGGATCGGCGCGGCCATCCACTCGGTCCGGGCGTTCGACACCAAGGACGGCTACGCGACCTGGGCCGCGCGTACCGAGGGTGTCCCGGTGCACGTGCACCTGTCCGAACAGCCCGCCGAGAACGCGGCGTGCGTCGCGCACCACGGGCTAACCCCCACCGGGCTGCTGGACGCGCACGGCTTCTGGAGCGCGAACGCGACGGCGGTGCACGCGACCCACCTCACCGACGCCGACATCGCCGCGCTGGCCCGGGCCGAAGCCGGCGTGTGCTTCTGCCCGACCACCGAACGCGACCTCGCCGACGGCATCGGCCCGGCCGGCGAGCTGGCCCGGGCCGGTGTGCCGCTGTCCCTGGGCAGCGACAGCCAGGCGGTGATCGACCTGTTCGAGGAGGCCCGCGCGGTCGAACTCGACGAGCGGCTGCGCACCGGCCGGCGCGGCCACTTCACCTCCGCCGCGCTGCTCGCGTACGCCACCGGCACCGGCCACCGCGCGCTCGGTTGGCCGGACGCCGGCCGGATCGAACCGGGCGCCCTCGCCGACCTGACCACGATCGGCCTGGACTCGGTCCGACTGGCGGGCACCGTCCCGCGGCTGGCCACCGAGGCGGCGGTGTTCGCGGCCACCGCGAGCGACGTCACGCACGTCATGGTCGGCGGACGCACCATCGTCCGCGACGGCGTGCATCAGCTCGTGGAGGCGGTGCCGCAGGCGTTGGGCACGGCCATCCACGGCCTGTTCGGCTGATCCGCGGCCGTTCCGCCCGGAGCGGCCGCTCCCCCTCGAACCGGAAGGGACCACTCGCGCGTGGCCACCACCCTGATCACCAACATCGGCTCGCTGGTCACCAACGACCCCGACCTCGGCACCGGCCCGCTCGGCCTGATCCAGGACGCGGCTCTCGTGCTCGACGGCGACCGGGTCACGTGGGTGGGGGCCGCCGCGGGTGCCCCGGACGCCGACACCCGCCACGATGCCGAGGGACGCGCGGTGCATCCCGGCTTCGTCGACTCGCACGCGCACCTGGTGTTCGCGGGCGACCGCACCGCCGAGTTCGACGCGCGGATGTCCGGACAGGCCTACCGGGCGGGCGGCATCCGCACCACGGTGGCCGCCACCCGCGCCGCGAGCGACGAACACCTCGCCGCGAACGCCGCGCGGCTGATCGAGGAGGCGGCCCGCCAGGGCACCACCACGATCGAGATCAAGTCCGGCTACGGCCTCACCGTCGCGGACGAGGAACGCGCGCTGCGGATCGCGTCCGCGTTCACCCCCGAGACCACCTACCTGGGCGCGCACATCGTCGCGCCGGAGTACGCGGACGACGTGGCCGGCTACGTCGACCTGGTCACCGGCCCGATGCTCGACGCGTGCGCCCCGCACGCCCGCTGGGTGGACGTGTTCTGCGAACGCGGCGCGTTCGACGGCGACCAGGCCCGGGCGATCCTGAAGGCCGGCGCCGCCCGGGGCCTGATCCCGCGCGTGCACGCCAACCAGCTCGGACACGGGCCCGGCGTACAGCTCGCGGTGGAACTCGGCGCGGCCTCGGCCGACCACTGCACCCACCTCACCGACGCCGACGTGGACGCGCTGGCCGGTGGCGACACGGTCGCCACGCTGCTCCCGGGCGCCGAGTTCTCCACCCGCGCGGTCTACCCCGACGCCCGCCGGCTGTTCGCCGCCGGCGTCGACGTCGCGCTGTCCACCGACTGCAACCCCGGATCGAGCTACACCACCTCGATGCCGTTCTGCGTGGCGCTCGCGGTCCGCGACATGGGCATGACGCCGGACCAGGCGCTGTACGCGGCGACGGCCGGCGGCGCCCGCGCGCTGCGCCGCGAGGATGTGGGCGTACTGCGTGCGGGTGCGCGCGCCGACGTGGTCGAACTCGACGCGCCCTCGCACGTACACCTGGCCTACCGGCCCGGGGTGCCGCTGGTGCGCGGGGTGTGGCGCGCCGGAGTGCGGGTCTGACCGGCGGTAATCGTCGGGGCACGGGTGAGGGTGCTGTCCGGGGCACCCGTCCGACAGACCGTTCGAAATCGACGTGCCCGCGTTACGGACCCCCTCTGTCGCGACCCGCCGCGCTCGTGGATACTCCCCGGTAACTCTCTCAACCAGAAGCGTGGCCGGGACCCCGGTGGTGGGGCCCGGACATGCGCAGACGGAAGGAGCGCCGCCCATGGGCCGCCTCGCACAGACCGACGGACTCACCGATGTCCAGCGGGAGATCCTCGCCACCGTGCGCACCTTCGTGGACAAGGAGATCATTCCGGTCGCCACGGAGCTTGAACACCGGGACGAGTATCCGGCGGAGATCGTCGAGGGCATGAAGGCCATGGGCCTGTTCGGTCTGATGATCCCGGAGGAGTACGGCGGCCTCGGCGAGTCGCTGCTGACCTACGCGCTCGTGGTCGAGGAGATCGCGCGCGGCTGGATGAGCGTGTCCGGCATCATCAACACGCACTTCATCGTCGCGTACATGATCAAGCAGCACGGCACGGACGAGCAGAAGGCCTACTACCTGCCGAAGATGGCCGAGGGCGAGATCCGCGGCGCGTTCTCGATGTCCGAGCCGCACTGCGGGTCGGACGTCTCGGCGATCCGCACCAAGGCGGTGCCGGACGGCGAGTTCTACGTGCTCAATGGCCAGAAGATGTGGCTCACCAACGGCGGCAGCGCCAACCTGGTCGCGGTGCTCACCAAGACCGAGCTGGGCGAGGAGTCGGTCTACCGGAACATGACCACGTTCCTGATCGACAAGGAGTCCGGCTTCGGCGAGACCCGTCCGGGCCTGACCATCCCCGGCAAGATCGACAAGATGGGCTACAAGGGCGTCGACACCACCGAGATGGTGCTCGACAACTGTCGCGTGCCGGCCGACCGGATCCTGGGTGGGGTGCCCGGCAAGGGCTTCTACCAGATGATGGACGGCGTCGAGGTGGGCCGGGTGAACGTGGCCGCGCGCGGCTGCGGGGTCGCACATCGCGCGTTCGAGCTGGGCATCCGGTACGCGCAGCAGCGGGAGACCTTCGGCAAGCCGCTGACCGGCCACCAGGCGATCCAGTTCAAGCTGGCCGAGATGGCGACCAAGGTCGAGGCCGCGCACACGATGATGGTCAACGCGGCACGCAAGAAGGACGCGGGCGAGCGCAACGACCTCGAGGCGGGGATGGCCAAGTACCTGGCCTCCGAGTACTGCAAGGAAGTCGTCGAGGACGCGTTCCGGATCCACGGCGGGTACGGGTTCTCGCGCGAGTTCGAAATCGAGCGCCTCTACCGCGAGGCCCCGATGTTGCTGATCGGCGAAGGTACGGCCGAGATCCAGAAGATGATCATCGGGCGGCGCCTGCTGGAGGACTACAAGCTCAAGGGCTGAGGCTCGGGTGCCGTCGCAGCCCGCCCGCGAATCCTCGGGGCGGGCCGCGACGCGTGCCCAGTCGGCGACGGAGAACGGCGCGTGCGACCAACCGGGTCCGGTATCGGCTCGGTCGGCGTAGTGGTCGCGTCGTTGCGGGGCGGGGGTCGGGTGGCGACCGATGATGGCGAAACGTGTAACCGCCAGTGATCGGGGAGCCCACCATGGCCGCGAGACGCCCGGTACCGGTACCGCCCGGCACATTCGTCCGGATCGACGGGACCGCCGTGCACGTGGTGCGTGAGGGCACCGGACCGGTGGTGATCGCCACCAGCGGGCTCGGCGGCGCGTGGTTCGACTGGGATCCGGTGGTGCCGCTGCTCACCGCCGACTGCATGGTGGTGCGGTTCGACCGGCCGGGCCTGGGCTACTCCGAGCCGGACCCGCGACCGCCCACCCTGGTGGGCGAGGCCGAGCGGATCGCCGCGCTGGCCGACGCGCTCGCGCTGCCCGGTCCGTACGTCCTGCTCGCCCACTCGCTCGGCGCGTTCCACGTCGAGGGCTTCGCGCGGCTGTTTCCCGAGCGCATCGCCGGACTCGTGCTGGTGGACCCGAGCAACGAGGACAAGCCCAGGTCTCGACCCGCCCGCCGGGCCCGGGTACGGGCCGCGCGGATGGCCGGGGGAGCGATGCGGGTCAGTGGGCTGGCCCGGGCGATCGGCCCCGCCGCGCGCCGGTCGATCCTGTTCACCCAGTCGCGCCGGCATCGCGACGTGGCGGACGCGCGCTGGGTGCGCGGCAGTTACGGATCGGGCCGGTTCTTCGCGACCGCGCTGACCGAGAACGCCACCTACTTCGACGTCGCCGCCGAGCTCGCCGACCTGCGCCGGGTCGCACCGCTGCCGGACGTGCCGCTGCGGGTGCTGGCCGCCGCCGGCGGCTACGAGAGTCTGGCTGCGCGGGCCCGCTGGGTGCGCGCGCTGCGCACGCTGGCGAACCTGTCCCCGCGCGGGCGCTGCGACGTGCTGGACGACTCCGCGCACTTCGTGATGCTGGACCGCCCGGACGCGGTGGCCGACGCGGTGCACGAGGTGTTGTCGGGTTGATCGGTTTTCGCCGGATTGGTCACGTGTTGTGACCAATCCGGTGGGTACACGCATCGGGTCGAACAACCACCCGGCATCGATGCGAGGCGGCACACCCATGTTCGGTCAGCAGAACCTTCCCCCGGGCGCCGGCGCGCCCGGCCCCGACCTCGCCAACACCGGCCAGGTGATCGCGTCGTACACGAACTACGCGGGTGCCCAGCGTGCGGTCGACTACCTCTCCGACAACGAGTTCCCGGTGGAGAACACCGCGATCGTCGGCGCCGACCTGCGGATGGTCGAGAACGTGCTCGGCCGGCTCACCGCGGGCAAGGCGGCGGCGTCCGGCGCGGCCAGCGGCGCGTGGTTCGGTCTGATGATCGGACTGTTCCTGGGCATCTTCGCGGTCCGCGCGCACGGGTGGCTCTGGCTGGTGCTGATGGGCCTGGTCTGGGGCATCGCGGCGGGCGCGCTGTTCGGCTGGCTGGGATACAAGGCCCTGGGCGGGCGCCGGGACTTCGTCTCCACGAGCCAGATCGTGGCCTCCCGCTACGACGTGGTGGTGCGTCCGGACCTGGCCGAGCGGGCCCGCAATCTGGTGGGCCGGCTCGACCTGTAGAGGTGCGTCCGTCCGGGTGGCCTCCCGGACGGACGCGCGTGGCCGCCGCGTCCGCGCGCGGCCGATGTACGTGTGCGGGCGGTGTGTACATGCGGCGCGGGCGGCGTATGCGGGCGGTGTGTGCGTGCGGCGCGTACGTGCGGCGCGTACGTGCGCGTTACAACCACCCGTTGCGGCGGAAGCCCCGGTGCATGAGCGTGCACACGACGACGATCACCGACAGCGTCATCGGGTAGCCGTACCGCCACTTCAGTTCCGGCATGTGCTCGAAGTTCATTCCGTACACGCCGGCCAGCATCGTGGGCACCGCGAAGATCGCCACCCACGCGGAGATCTTGCGCATGTCCTCGTTCTGCGCGACGGTCACCTGCGCGAGATTGGCCTGCAGGATCGAGGTCAGCAGTTCGTCGAACGAGGCCACCTGCTCGCCGACGCGCGACAGGTGGTCCTCGACGTCGCGGAAGTACTCGCGGATGTCCGGGTGCACCTGGCGCATCGGGCGCTCGGCCAGCGCGTGCAGCGGGCGGGCCAACGGTGCGACGGCGCGCTTGAGTTCGAGCAGTTCGCGCTTGAGCTGGTAGATCCGACCCGCGTCGCCCGCACCGCCGCCGCCGAACACGTCGTTCTCGACCTGGTCGATGTCGTCCTGGATGAGCTGGGCGACGTCGAGGTAGGTGTCCACCACCCGGTCGGCGACGGCGTGCAGCACCGCCGAGGGCCCGGCGGCGAGCAGTTCGCCGCCGTCCTCCAGCCGACAACGCAGGTCGGCGAGCGCGCCGTGCCGGCCGTGCCGCACGGTGACCACGAAGTCGTTGCCGAGGAAGACCATGATCTCGCCGGTCTCGACGATCTCGCTGGTCGCGGAGAGCTGCTCGTGCTCGACGTAGGTCACCGTCTTGAACACCGCGAACAGGGTGTCGTCGTAGCGCTCCAGCTTGGGCCGCTGGTGCGCGTGCACGGCGTCCTCGACGGCGAGCGGGTGCAGCCCGAACCGCTCGGCGATACCGGACAGTTCGAGCGCGCTGGGCTCGTGCAGGCCGATCCAGACGAAGCCGCCGCCGGTGCGCACCTCGTGGATGGCCGAGTCGGGGTTCGCGTACCCGTCCAGGCGCCGGCCGTCGCGGTACACGGCGCAATCCACCACACAGTTCCCGGTCGTCACGGGCGTGGTGGACGGCAGGGGGGTGCGGCGGTACGGGCGGACTGCGGCGCGGAGGTCGCGGATCATCGACATGACGGGTCTCCTGCACTGACCGGCACGCGCCGACGCCGCCACGCCGCGGCGGGAAGGCCGCGGGGAGCGTCGACACGGGCAAGCGGAACGAATCACCGAAAGAACGGCAAAAGATCCTGACGCCCCGTCACGGAGGAAATTCGGAGATCGGGCACCGGGTCGTGATGCGCCGGCCGGTACTCGGCGAAAGTCTCGGAAACCCTCAGAAAGGGCGGGGCGTGCGACTGGATCGGGGAAGATCGGGTGAGCCGCCGGTACTGCACGGTGTGCTGGTATGCACCACGATCACCTCCCACGGCCGGTCCCCGCTGGGGGAAAGCCTCCGCTCGTCGACCGGGTGGGTCGAGGCGAGGGCGAGTCCGTCATCCGATGGCGCGCGAGGATGTCCACATCCTCGGGCCGACTACGTAGAGTACACCAGGGCGCCGGCTGCAATGGCCGGTATGCGAAAGGCTCCTGACGGCGAATTAGCATGCGGGCATGTTCGACTTCACGCCGGGACCCGAGCCGGTCGACCCCACCCCGCAGGTCGAGGCGCATCTGACGGCCGCGTTCGGCGAGCCGACCGGCCGAGCCGGGGTCACCTTCGTCGGCGCGGATCGCATCGAGGTGCTGCGCTTCGGTCCCGACGCGGGCGGCGTGGTCCGGTACGCGACGCTGGGCATGTCCCGGGCCCCGATGGCCGATCCGGCGGCGGTGCTGGCCGATCCGATCGCGGGCCCGCGGGCCGAGTTGGTGCTCTCGGTGCGCGGCGGGCACGACTCGGTGTTGCGGCCGTTGGCCGTGCTGGGCGCGACCCCGCAGGTGGAGGGCCTGGTGATCGCGCCCGGCGCGTCGCTCGACCTGGGCGGCCCGCTGTGGGACGGCGCCGGCTTCCACGCGGTGCTGGTCGCCGAGCCCGGCGGCCTGTTGGCCGACCTGCCGCTGCCCGAACCCGCCGACGCGGTCCGCTTCTTCCCGCTGCTGCCGATGACTCCGGCCGAGGCCGCCTGGAAGCGGGCCCAGGGCGCGGAGGCGCTCCAGGAGAAGTGGCTGCGCGCGGGAACGGACCTGCGTGATCCGAACCGGCGTGCGGTGCCGCTGGGTTGAGGGGCGGGTTGGTGTGTTCGGGGCCGCCGGCCACGGGGGTCTCGTGGGGGAGATTCCTCGGGGGCCGGCGGCCTTTTCGGGTGCGGGCACGTGCGCTTTCCGGGTGCTTTCCGGGTGTGCGTGCGCTTTTCGGGCGTGCTTCTCGGGTGGGTGGATTACGGGATCAGTAGGACCGGGCACGCCGAGCGGTGGGCGACCGCGTCGCTGACGCTGCCCAGGAACAGGCTCGCCACGCCGCCGTGTCGGCGGGCGCCGAGCACGAGCAGGTCGGCGTCGAACGCGCGGGCCTGGTCCAGGACCGCGTTGGGCACGTCGCCGCGAACGGTTTCCTCGGTCCAGCCCTCGACGTTGGTCACGCCGGCCGCCTTGAGCGTGTCGACGGCGGTGGTGACCACCTTGACCGCCGCGTCGGCGGTCTCGTCCTCGACGACGCCGCCCACTCCGCCGCCGTCCACCACGTCCAGGGTCTGTACGTGCAGGACGCGGACGGCGGCGCCGCCGGCGGTCGCCAGTCGAGCGGTGTGCGCCAGGACTTCGTCGGCCTCGGGCGTGGAGTCCACCGCGACCAGAATCCGCTCGTACATGTCGTGCACTTCCTTTTCCGCAGATTTTATGGATATCGAACTATTTGTACTCGCTCGGCCGAGTCGGGTTGTGGCCGGGTCAGGCGGCTGCCGGGACCGGCTGTGGCGCACGCACCGCCGCGGTGTCGTGGTGGTCGACCGCGGCCAGCGTGCGGCGTGCGCCGAACAGCACCGCGGCGGCGACCAGGCAGGTCACGCCGGCGACCAGGAACGGCACGTGCACGTTGAAGTGCTCCTCCAGCTTCGGCGCCAGGAACGGCGCGGCCGCGGCGGCGAACCAGCGGACGAAGTTGTACCCCGCGCTCGCCACGGGTCGCGGCGAGTCCGAGACTTCGAGCGCCATCTCGGTGAACACGGTGTTATTGATACCGATGAAGGCTCCCGAAACGATGACACCGGTCACAATGACGGCCTTCGACCCGTACGCGAGCACGCCGAGGTCGACGGCGAACAGGAGCAGGCTCACGGCGGCCACGTTCGCGGAGCCGAACCGGGCCTGGAGTCGAGGGGCGACCAGGACCGAGCAGACGGCGAGCAGGACGCCCCAGCCGAAGAACACCGCGCCGCTGCGGTAGGGGCTCATGTTCAGCACGAACGGGGTGAACGCGAGCACGGTGAAGAAGCCGTAGTTGTAGAAGAACGCGCCTGCGGCGGTGGTCGCGAGGCCCTTGTGGCCGAGCGCCTTGAGCGGGTCGAGCAGGCCGACCTTGCGGGCGGGCCTGGGTTGTTCCCGGAGTAGGGCGACGATCAGCGCGAAGCCGATCGCCATCAGCGCGGCGGTGCCGTAGAACGGGTAGCGCCAACTGGCGTCGCCGAGCACCGCGCCCAGCAGCGGGCCGCATGCCATGCCGAGGCCGAGCGCCGATTCGTAGAGCAGGATCGCGGCGGACGAACCACCGCTCGCGGCGCCGACGATCACGGCCAGCGAGGTGGACACGAACAGCGCGTTGCCCAGGCCCCAGCCGGCTCGGAAGCCGACCAGTTCGCCGACGGATCCGGAGGTGCCGGCGAGTCCGGCGAAGAGCACGACGAGGGCGAGGCCGAGCAGGAGCGTACGTCGGCCACCGATTCGGCTGGAGACGAAGCCGGTGACCAGCATGGCCACGGCGGTGATCAGAAAGTAGCTGGTGAACAGCAGCGACACCTGGCTCGGGGACGCGTCCAGCCCCTTGGCGATCGAGGGCAGGATCGGATCGACCAGGCCGATCCCCATGAACGCGACCACGGCCGCGAACGCGGTGGCCCACACGGCCATCGGTTGTTTGAGGATGCGACCTTGCTCGGGGGCGTGTTCGGGGGTGTTTTCGGGGGCGTGCTCGGGGGTGTTTTCGGGGGTGTGCTCGGCCTGGGTATTGCCCCGGGTCTGCCCGCCGTCGGAAAGGGACCGCATGCGAGACCTCCGCACTCTTTGTTCGACGCGCGCTGTTGCGCGTTGCGCCGCGAGCCTGTTCTTGCTTAGTTAGCTTCGCTAATAAATGTAGCCTACATGTATATGAGTGGCAAGGGTTCTCGAATCGAGCCGGGGAGAGGGGTCGAGGGGTCAGTCGGGCGGGTCGCATGAGCCGGCGAGGTCTCCGGGGCCGGTCGCACGTCTGCTCCGCAGCCGGGGTCGGGCCGCTCGCTCCGCGCCGGGACGCCCGTCCGCTACGCGGCCGACACGGCAACCGGTCCGGCGCGGGTGCGGTGTGGGGCGGCGGCGCGCGGGGTGCGGGTCGGCCGGTCGGCTTGCGGGAGCGGGCAAGCGAACGGCTTCATGTGCCGTCCCACCCGTCGATGGCCACCTCGGGGCGCTCACCCGCGAGGTACCGCTCCAACGCGTGCAGGGTCGACGGAACGAAGTCGGCCGGCAGGTCGTCGGTGTCGACCCAGGCCACGGCCGAGTGCTTGCCCGGCTCGGCGTTGACCGCTTCGCCGTCCCACTCCTCCGCAGCGAAGACCAGCACGACGAACCCCTCCGGCGCCTCCGGGCTGTCCGCGCTGTGCGTCACATGGGCAAGACGCAACGCCTGCGGTTTGACCTCCAGGCCTGTCTCTTCACGGAGTTCGCGAACGGCCGTGTGCGTGATGGGTTCCCCGGGCGCTCCTTTGCCGCTGGGCAGACTCCACATCCCGGGCGCGAACGCCTTTTTGTTGTCCCGACGCAGGAGTACGACTCGCTTGTTCGCCCGATCATGCACGATGACCGAGACGGCGAGCATGACCATCAGATGCGGCTCACGGCGGAACTCGTCAGGCACGTGCGCCTCCTTCCTCGTGACGTCGGCGTCGAACCGATCACATGGCGAGCAGACCCCGCGCACGTTCGTCGAGGTTGGCTGCGCCTGGAACTCGTCGCCGCTTATAGGTCGTGAGGGTACGCCGCATGGCTGCGACCGCTTCGCGATGCCTTGATGATGCGACGCCACCGAGGTGGTCCATCGCCTCGCCCCACGTGGCGACGGCCTCATCCGCTCGGACCTGTGAGGCGAGCGAGACCCCCAGATCGACGAAGGTGAGGGCGTGAATGCGGCGGAAAGCCTCTGGATCGCGCTCGGACAGGGCGGCTCGGTAGTGCCGTTCCGTGTTGCGGTGATCACCCAGGTCCCTGAGGGTCCTCGCAGTTTGACTGGCTACGGTGCCCGAAGCCGGGCCGGTTGCCGTGGCGTAGGACGGAGTCGGCTCGTCTGTGCGGGCTACGGCGTCGGCCGCGTGAAGGAGCGCCCGCGCGGCCTCGGTGGGTCGGCCGGAGGCGGCACAGGCACGCGCGCGCGTTACCCACAGGACGGCCTCCATGCCCCCGCCAACGCGCCCCGATGCCCGCCGCAGTGCCTCATCCGTCAGTTCCAGGCAGTAATCGGCGTGCTCGAGATGAAGTGCTTGATGTGCCAGTACGCGCAGCATCCACGCACTGTGACCGAGCGGGTCCGCCTCATGGGCGAGCTGATAGGCAGTGAGGTAGTAGCGTTGCGCGGCTCCCTCGCTGCCAAGGTCGTGAAATTTCCAGCCCGCGAGATAGGCGAGTTCGGCAACCGCTCCGAAGGCGTCGCGCCGCACGACCTCGGAGGGGAACCGCCCGGACAACAGCGGGGCGGCGGTATCGGCAAGGTAAGCCATCACCGTGGTCAGGCCATGGCCTCCGCCATGACGTTCGTCTGCGGCACCGAGTGCAGCGGTGACGTGCCGGATGGTGGCAACCTCCTCGGCGCCGATTGTGGTGCCTGGTCGGCGGGCCCGCAGCATGCGCGACACGGCATCGTGGTCGTAGGACAGCGGCGCGCCGATCGAGCCAACCGTGAACGCCGCCACGCTGAGGAAACTGTCCCGCCGCATCCCCGCACGGCCGAGATCTGCGGCAGCCGTGATCGGATCGACCATAAGCGGGTGAGAGTCCTCGGCCTGCGCAAGTCCGATCTCGACCAGGGTGACCGTCCGCCCAATGCGTCTGGACAGCGCTTCCGCAAGGTATCGCCGAGTTCTGTTGCCCGGCTGCACACCGGATGTCCAATGCGCAATGGCTGACTTGTTGGTGTGCAGAACTTCGCCGTTCTCGGCCGCAATCGCCCGCACTGCACGCGCGAGCCGGTCGTACGTCCAGCCCGACTGGGCGATCACGTCCACGAGGGCCGTGTTCGGTGTACGTGCGTTTGCCATGGCTCCCTGAATTCTGGGCTTAAACCCGTTAAACCGCGTGCGATCCCCATCGCGGTACCGACGAAGAGTGAAATTCAGTTGACTGATTGTCACGCCGTCGACGGGCGCGGGGCAGGCCAAACGTGAGATCAGTACCTCATTGTCAGGAGAGACCCATGGGTGTGCGAGAGGGCGAGAGCCGGATGACCATGCGCGTCTACCGCCTCTACCCCGGTGGTGAACGCGAGGACATCAAGCCTCGCGAGGACTTCGAACTGGGCGACGCTTCAAGGTCGTTGCCCCAACTGCGAAACGGCGAGCAGAGCGAGTTGCCGATGCCGTGGCCGAAGCCGTACTGACGACAACCGGAGGCAAGAGGCATGTTCACGACCGACACCGCACGCTCGGCTGCCGTGACCGGCGCGGTGGACTGGACCTTGGTCCGGATCGCGCGATGGGGAGTGCGCCATTACGGCAAGTTGTTCCGCGATCCGTATCGGGGAACCGTCGGCCGCCTTCGCGAAGTCGAGGGTCTCCTGGCCGTGCTGCGGACCCGGCAGGGGCTGGAAGTCGCCTGCTCCGTGCGGCACTTGGTGGATGCCGCCGTCGGTGACGCGGCCCGCACGGTGTTGGCCCCATGCGGCGAGGGCGGGTGACGTCGTGCGCATGGAGGAGACCACCGAAGCGGACAGGATGGCCGGGCGAGTCCTGGCATATCGCTACCTCGGGGCGCTGGTGCACGAGGACGTGCGCGGGCCCACCGGGCGCGAAGGCGAACTGACGGCCGTCGACGGTCGACAGGCATGGGTGCGAACCCGAAGCGGAATCGAATTCGTCGTACCGGTGCGCCGGTTGGTGATCGACACGTTGCCCGCGCCACGTGCGGGACAACCGGTGCGCAACCGCGACACCAAGGACCCGGTCGGCATCTACCTGTGCGTCCTTCCCGGACCGGACGGCCCGAGCGCGGTCGTACAGCGTTGCGACGGCACGCCGACCCGGGTCGGCGATCCGGACGACCTGGTGCCCGACTACCCCGTTACCTTTTCCGTGGCCCTGAAACGGGGCTCCTGGCCTCCGGGTCCGGCATGACTTCTACCCCCTGTCGAACGCATGACCTGGGGGGTGG
>NZ_JBVHLU010000155.1:0-18469 GCF_055558835.1 Embleya sp. NPDC025285 | reverse complement strand
TCCTCCCCCCACCCCCCTCCCTTCTGCGGTGGGAGAGAGGGGCGCCACCCCCCCCCCCCCCCCCCCCCCCCCCCCCCCCCCCCCCCCCTTGCCCGGGCGGCCACGCACCCGCGACCGCCGACCGGGTGAGGAACGTCCCTTCCCCGCACCCGATGCCCTGCTCGCGTGCCCGCTCACCTTCAACTCGCTCAACAAATGGACGCTGGGCCTGGCTGACAACGTCGCCCTGGGCACCCTCGCGGAATGGCTGAGCACGCGCCTCCCGACCGTGGCCGTCCCGTGGTTCAACGACACCCTCGCCGCGCACCCGGCCTACGCCGACAGCATCCGCACGTTGTCCTCGTACGGCGTCACGATCCACCTGGACCCGAACGGCCGGCCACACAGCGGTGATGCCCCGGTGGACTGGTCGGCGATCGCGAACCTCCTACCGGCGAATCCGGGCTGAACCCATCGCCGGTCGCCGGGGGGCGCCACGAAAGCAGCCCGTCCCGCACTTGCGCGTTGTGGAGCGGCCCGCTTCCGAACACCGAAGGCAGGGCGGCTTCGGGATGTTCGGGGCCTGGGCAGTGGGCGGTGGATGTGCGGCGGGTCGCCGTGGTGAGGGAACTACTACCCGTCGAGTCGCCATCCTCCAGGCTTGCCCGGTAGATAGAGGGTCTGCCGGGTGCCGTCGATGCGCAATCGAAGGTCGTGCGGGGCGGATCCGGCGGCCTGCCACTCCCGGTGGATCGCATTGATGGCGTCCCACAAGCGTCGGGGGCCGCCTTGGGCCACCGTGCCGGTTGCGTGCTCGAAGGTGGCCCAACTTCCGTCCGGGTGGCCGAGGTTGGTGCTGCGCCGGCCGGCCTCGTTACTGGTGAAGCGGCTGCATCCGGGCACGGCGAGGCCGAGGATGAACCGCGTGTCGGCCCCGTCGAGGGCGACCGGGGGTGTTTCGGGTGCCCGCGTGGCGCCGTCGCGTCCCTCCGTACGGCGGCCCATGCCGCTCGGATGTCGGGCGATTGCGGTCGGGAGATCATGAACGACGCGGTTGGGTCGGACAGGATCGGCCCGTCGGCCTGTCCCGAGCCGGTGACGGTCGGGCGGACCAGGGCGTAGGCGTCGAGCGGACCGGCCAGGGTGAGCAGCAGGACACCGCCGATGCGGGTGGCGTCGACCCATGCCGAGGGGACGCGGCGGACGCTGAAGGTCGCGATGAGTCGGTCGTATCGATCACGTGCGTCGCCGACCGCCACGACGGGTGGCATCGCGCGTTCGAGTGAACGATGCCCTTCTTCCGGCAGACATGTGGGTGATCTGCTTTGCTCACCTATCGAGAACTTCTCGCCACCGGGAACTCGCACGATCACCCACGGCCCCCTCATCTCATGGACGGCGAGTGCCCAATCCATTCCCTTCGCTCAAGGCTGCGCAAATGCTGAAGGTCCTCCTTGGTCTCGGCTATGTCGTGGTTCGGCAAAACGGCCCGCACCGTAGATTCAAGGCGGAAGGAATACCTCCGCTTACGTTCGCGTTCCGCGACGGCGAGAGTTTGGCGCCCGGCGTTGTCCGCGACATCCTGGTGAAGCAGGTAGGTCTGGGCAAGGACGATGCGCTGAAGGCGGTGGGCGTGAAATGAGCGAACTCTTTCACCTGATCATTCGGGATACCCAGACCGGTTTCTATGCGACGTCACCGCAGGCACCCGGCTTTATGCTGGGCCGACCGACCGTCGACGAACTGCGCGCGGACCTGCTCGACGCCTTGGCCTTCCACTTCGAGGAGGCGCGCACGCTCGAAATCGTGGAGCACCACGAACGCCTTCACGACCTCGAAGCCGGCGAGCTCGTCACGCGATTGGCGGCGGACATGCATCACGACGAGCGGTTGGAGGTCTACACCCGCATCGCCACCGCTCTCGATGTCCCCGAGCAGGTCCCCGAGCTGCTGGGCGGGATCCGTAACGGGGTGGGTGAGGTTGTCTATGTCTGCGCTGTTTCTTCGGACACGCTCGGCTGGCTGTTCACCCAACTGGATGAGCAGGGTGACGCGTTCTCCGTCGCGCTGGCCATCTCGGAATTGTTCCTGATGACCTTTCCCCTCACCGTTGGACCGGAAGACGGGCCGGACAGCTCCGGGGAGTGCGTCACCATCGGATCTCGTGGCTACACCAAGGACACGACATTGGCCGAGGTCATGAAGCGCACGGCCATTGTGAGCCCGGTGAAATCCGTGGCCAGGGTGGCTTGCTGAGCGAATGCGCACCACGAATGCCCCTGCCGCCGGTCGGTGGCAGGGGCATTCGATGTTCACGAGACATCCGAAGCGCTCTGCGCGAGCGATGCCGGCACGCTCGACGCATCGAGTCGGCCGAGCGGATCGCCGAGAACTTGCCGAAGGCAGGCACGCTCGGTTCGCTGCGCTACGTCACGAGTGAGCCGACGCGGGTTTGTGGCCGTCGGTCAGACCGGTCGGGCGATGGGTCCTGCCTTGTACATCTCGGTGGCGGGCGCGGTGGCGGTTTCCCGGGTGCGGACGCCGTGTTCGTATTCGACCATCCATCGGGTGCCGTCGTGCCAGATGCGGGTGATGGTGCCGAGGTGGTGGTTGCGGGGGCCGAGCTTGCGCCAGAGGTGGT
Organism: Embleya sp. NPDC025285; assembly: GCF_055558835.1. Taxonomy (NCBI): domain Bacteria; kingdom Bacillati; phylum Actinomycetota; class Actinomycetes; order Kitasatosporales; family Streptomycetaceae; genus Embleya; species Embleya sp. NPDC025285. Next base: position 15,849 of record NZ_JBVHLU010000155.1, on the reverse strand, counting down.
CGCCGATCGACCACGGGGGTGAGGCGGACATGATCTCTCCACGGAGGCGGAAGGGGGCGGTCGGGGCGGTCTGCGTCCTGTACCGGCTGGGCGCGGGGGTGTGTTCGCGGTGCAGGATCATCCGTACGTAGCCGGGAGAGAAACCGGCGATACGGGCGATGGTTTCGGTGGGGATGCCGGCGTGGTGGGCGTCGGCGACTGCGGCGCGGAGTGCGGCGCCGGCGGTGCGGCACTGTTGGTGGTGGGCTTGCCGTTGGTGTGGCGTTGTCGCGGGGTTCGGTCGTCGGCCCTGGAGTCGGGTGCGGTCGGCGGCGGTTGCGGCGAGGTGAGCGAGGGCGGCTTGGCGGCCGTGGGGTGGTGGGTGCACGACCCTCCTTCCGGGCTGTGGGTCGATGGCCTTGCCCGGCCGGGCGTGCGGGGGTCTTCAGGCACCCGACCGGGCAAGGGATGAGGGGCCGGTCCCGCAGCCGCGCCGGTGACTGCGGGACCGGGTGCCGCCCGCCGGTGTGTGGTCGGGCGCGGGCGGCGACAGGGGACTCAGCCGCCGACCGGCGGGGCTGGGAACGTTCGCATCAGGTGCAGCCGCGACTCGTGTACCAAAGCCGTCAGTTCGGCGCGCGTCACGTCGAGGGGATCGCGGTCCGGGGCGATGATCCGGATCGGGCGGTCCGGGTCTCCGGACGGTTGGACGGCTACGGACTTTGACATGAAAACGGCCCCTCGCGCGTTGGAAACCTGCTGGTCAACAACGCTAGGGGCCGTCCAGTGACGGAGAGGCTACAGTTTGTATCCCTTCCGGGGCTTGCGTCAGGCCACCCCGACGCGCCTCGCGAACTCCATTCGACGCCCACTCCTGCGGTACTTCGCTGTCATCAGGCGCACGTTCTCCCGCACTGCGGGATGCATCCTCGCGTGCTGCGGCGCCAGGCGCTCCGCGTACTCGAACGCGTCCCATGCCGAGTCGTGGTCGCCGGCCAGGTAGTGCGCGCGGCCGGCGTCGATGTGGAAGTGGCTGCGGCGCTCCCTGCTGTAGTCCTGCGGCAAGACGATCCGCTCCAACCGGCGCACCGCGTCTCGCCCTCGGCCCAGTTCGACCGGCAGCGACACGCCCCAGATCGCCACATTGGTCGGGCCGAAGACCAACTCGAAGTCGTTGCGGTCCCCGCCTAGTTCGGTCGCCGACTTCTCGGCCTTCGCCCAGTGCGCCCATGCGGCGGCGTCGTCGTAGGCGCGTGCCGAGTTGAGGGATGCCTTCAGGTGGTAGGCGCCCGCGAGCGACAGAGACAATGGGTCGTCGCGGTGCTGCGGCTTGGACAACTCGGCCAAGCCGTCGTCGAGGATGGTCGCGGCCTCGTCGTGCTCGCCGATGCCGATGTACTCGCCCGACTCGTACCAGCGCGCGGCCAACATCCGTAGCGGATCCTCCGTACGCTCGGCAGCCCACAGGACCCGCTCGGTCGCAAGCGTCGCATCGCTGACCAGGCCCATTTTGTACAGGTACTGCATCGCCGCCTCGTAGGCCGAGCACAGCAGTCCGTACGCCTCGCGTCGGTCGTCCGATTCCAGGATGTGCGTTGCGATGCGGGTGTCGAGCAGCAGGTCTGGCAACACCTCGCCGGTTCGCGTCATCGCTGCGGCCTGCCGCCAGGCGTTTGCCTCGGCCACACGAGCGCGCAGTTCGGCGAGATCGACCTCGCGGGCCTGTGCCTCCGTCAGGCGGGGCGCTCGGTTGTAGCGGAGAAGTTCACGTTTGATCGCGGACACGGCTCCGTCATCCGATCCGGGCGCGTAGTAGGGCGCCCCGGTGATGTCCGTGGGGTGGCACTTCAAGGCGCGCGCCAGGCTCAGGATGTTCGCGGGGCGGTCCAGGGATCTAGCGCCGCGTTCGTATGCCTTGATGGCGGCGAGGCTGAAGTTCGTCTCCATCGCGAGGCGGCTCTGCGTCCAGCCTCGGGCGGCACGCGCGGCGGCGAGTCTCGTGCCGTTGTGCGGTGCGAACGTCGGTGTTTCATCGTGGTCCGTTGGCATGGCCTGGATTCCCTCCGAGCAGGTCCACCCGAGCCGATGTGTGCGCAGTCGCGCCGGTGCTGCCCTGCAGCCGGTGACGGCGCCGCCCCGTACTCCGGCGGGATAATCAGGTACCGCCAGCGTACGCCGACGCACAACGCCGGCAGGTGAGTCTGCTCCGCTGCCATCCGTGGGAGCGGGGCGAAGTCATCTCCGGGCGCAAACCTGTTCGTGCTGCTCATGCTTCACCGGCTGCGGGCGTTGTGACCTGCGGCGACTCCGGCAGTCTCAGGGGCGCACGCCAGTTCGCGTGCTCCGCTCGTGTGCGCCGGCTATCGGTCGTCAACGGAGCGATGCCATTCTGGAAAGCCATCGCGAGCAGGAGGCCGCCATGCCCAGAACCACCGTCGTCCGTGGTGAGCGGATCGAGCTGCCGAATACGCTCGCCGAGATCCGGGCCGCGCTCCCCGAGGACCGTCGCGAGGAGTTCGACAAGGTCATGTACGAGACCCCGCTCGATCGGCTCGAACGCGACGCCATCCTGCACTGGGCGCTTCCTCCGGAGGCCCAGGAGGACGACGAGGCCGTGCACGAGCGCCTCAAGGCCGGCGACTTCGGCGACTGCGTGGACCGAGACGGGAACGCGATCACATGAGCTATCGCGTGCAATACACGAATGAGGCCGAAGACGGCCTCAAACCCCTGTCCTCCGGGCAGGTCCGGGCCTTCAAGAACGCCGTGGACTCGTCCATCGGCCGCGACCCCTACGGGTCCGGCTCCGTGCAGGTCGGCAGCGACCGAGACCGCCGGGAAACCACGATCTCCGGGGTGTTCGTCCGCTACACGATCAGCGCCGGAGTCCTCGTCGTCACCATCACCCGCACCGTCTCGCTGTGAAACCGCCCATCTGCCCAGGGCACTGACGCCGACCCGCCGGGACGACGTGCGTCTCGGAAGACCGGCCCCGATGTCCCGCCGGGCGAGGTCGGGTTTCGCCTTGGCGTCGCCGAGGTGTGGACTTGGTCAGTGTGGGATGTCCACCGGGGGCAGGACCTCGGCTGTGGGGGAGAAGCGGGTGGGGACGGCGAAGGTGCCCTTGGTGGGCGGTGGCTCTTGGTGGTCGGCGGCGGATTCGGCCCGGCGCAGGACGACCAGGGCGGCGATCGGCGGAGCCGGCGCCTCGGGGGCCAGGAAGGGCTCGTCGGCGACACCCGCGAAGGCCTCGCGGGCGGTGCTCGCCGGGTCGGGCGCGGCGTACTCCAGGATGTCGGCGCCAAGCCGCCGGCCGGTGTTGCGCAAATGCAGGTACGCGGTCGTGCAGACCTCGCGTGCGGCGGTGCCGTCCGCCTCGGCCAGCGCCCGTTCGTAGGCGGCGTGCACCTCGGGCGGGGTGGCCGCCGGGGTGATCCCGAGGACGTCGTAGGGCGATCGCTCCGCTGCGGGCATGATCCGTGCTCCGGGGTCGAGGTCCATGGTCGAGGTCCATGGTCCGTGGGTCGTGGTCCGAGATGTGGGCGGCGGGGTCCGGGGTGCGGCCGGTCGGTCGACGCTCGGTCAGTAGTAGCCGTGGATCCGGGCCCGGATCTCGTCCAGGATCTCCCGGGTGCCGTCCGTGGGGTGGTACTCGTTCGCGCGTTCCAGGTGCACGAGCGCCGTGTGGTTGTGTCCCATGTTCGCCTGCCGCACCCCCTCGTTGTGCAACGCCAGCGCCAGCAGCACGGTGTTCTCCGGGGTCAACGGGATCGCCTCCAGCACCCGGATCGCGTCCTGATAGCGCTCCTCGCCCAGATACACCGCCACCAACGCGTCCCGCAGCCTCGGCTCCTCGTGCTCGGCGAGGGCCCGACCGAGCACCTCGATCGCCTCGTACGCGCGACCCTTGGCGAGCAGGTCGTAGCCGCGGTCCACCACCACCACGATCCACGCCTCGCGCAGCGGCTCGATCTCCAGGCCGTCGGCGATCTCGCGGCGCAACAACTCCTCGGCGACCTCGTAGTGCCGCGCGTAGTAGTGGTTGAACGCCAACGCGCGGCGCGTGGGCGGGTCGTCGCCGTAGTGCAGGGCCTCCTCGAGCAGGGTGATCGCCCGCTCGAAGTCCTCCTCGCCTTCGCTCGTCCGCGCCGCCTCCACCAACAGCGCGGCCACCCGACGGCGCGCCTCGGCGGCCGGCGACTCGTTTTCCCCACCGGTGTCCGCGAGTTCGAGTGCCTCGCGCATCGCCGCCACCGCCTGTTCGCGCGCGCCACCGCGCAGCGCGAGTCGCTCGGCGCTCAGGAACAGCGCGTTGGTCAACCCGATCCGACCCGCCTCGCCGGGATCGAGCGCGAACGCCTCGCGCATCGTCGCGACCGCCTCCTCGACCGCCGCGTCGGTGCCGGTCGCCAACAACTCCATCACCAGCCCGCGCAGCGCGCCGGCCGCCAACGACCGCACGGCCGCGTCGTCCGGGGTCAGCTCCAACGCCCGGCGAACCAGCGCGATCGCGTCGCGGTACAGCTTGCGTTCGTGCGCCTGCCGGGCGAGTTGCGCGTACGCCCCGGCCAACGCCGCGCGCAGGCCCGGCCCGTCCGGGGCCAGCGCCCACGCACGGGACAACAATCGGGCCGCCTCGGCGTGTTCGTCCGGATCGGCGGCCAACACCGCCTGCGCGGCCTGGATTCCGACCCGGGCGGCGAACTCCATCGCGTCCGCCGGCAGCGGCGCCGCCTGCTCCAGACACCCCAACGCCGGCGCCCACTCGCCGCGTTCGCCCAGATCCCGGGCCTGGGCCAGGTGCGCCCGGGCCAGCAGCGCGGCCACCCCCGGCGTCGCGGCGGGCCCGGCCAACCCGGCCAGCGCGGTCAGCCCGGAGACCGCCTCGTCGAACCGGCCCGCGTCGATCAGATGGTGGTACAGGCCCAACGGGCCGAGCAGATCGGCGGTGTGTGCGTCCACCGCGCCCCGGACCGCGGCGGCCAGTTCGCGGCCCGCCGGCGACCCGTGCTCGGGGTCGGCGACCCGCTCCAGGAACATCGGCCCGCACACGATCGAGGCGGGTGCCGGCTCGGTGTGCGCGACACGTTCGGTCGCGGCCACCTCCAACGCCCAGCGCTGTGCCAACTCGCGGTACAGCGCGGCCACCGCGCCCTCGCTCTGCCCGGCCCGCTCACGCAACTCGCGGTGCACCCGCTCGATCTGCTCGGTGCGCGCGATCCGGATCCGCTCCTCGGAGATCTCCCGCCCGGTGCGCGCCTCCAGATCGATCCAGAACCTCGGGCTGTACAGCACCGCGGCCCAGGTTCCGCACACCAGTTGCCACATCGCGGTGGTGTGACCCGCGTCGTCGGCCAACCCGGCGCGCAGCGCGGACAGCGCCAGACACTGGAGGTTGCGCACATCGGTGGGCGCCGCCCGCTCCAGTTCGAGCCGAATCGCGATCGAGGCGTCGTGCCGATCCGCCCGGGCGTGCGCGAGCGCCTGCCACGAGCGCAACAGCGGCCGGGCCCGACGCACCTGCGGCAACTCCGGCACCAGGTCCGCCGCGCGCTCCACGTCCGCCGACGCGGCGACCAGGTCGGCGCTGTGCGCGGCGGCCCGGCGCACGTACACCCGAGCCGCGATCAACCTGCCCGCGTCGCTCGCCCCGGGGCCGGCCAACAACTGCTCCAGACCCGCCAACGCCGCGTCGTGATCGCCGCGCTGGGCACGCAGCAGGGCCAACAGGTGGTGTGCCGAGGTACGCCCACTGCCGCTCGCCCACCGGGTCAGCTCGGCCTCCGCCGCCGCACCCGTGCCGGCCTGGTGCGCGCACGCGGTCAGCGCGGCCGACATCGCGTCCGCGCAGCCCCCGCAGCGGGCCGGCAGGTCGCCGCCGAGCACGCCGTGGTCGGCGCAATAGGCCCGCCCGCACTGGCCGCATACGGCCCGCGCCGACGCGACGCACCCGGCCGACTCGCACACCGCCGTGTGCGGCTGCGGCTCCACCGGCCCGGGAACCACCAGCGCCTGCCGGTACGCCTGGGCCGCATCGCCCCACCGGCGGGCCCGCGCGGCGTGCATCCCGCGCACCGCCCACGCGGCCGGTTCGGCCTCGGCCAGCGCGCCCAGCGGAACGGTGCCCGCGCCGAGCGCGAGTCGGGCCAGCGGCGCCAGATGCCCCACGCGCGGATCGGCCACCGGATCGAGCGCGGCCGACAACCGCACCGCGACCGCCGGTTCACCCGCGTACAGCGCCGCGATCGCCAGGTGCACCCGGATCCGCCGATCGCCCGGCACCAACGCGACCGCCGCGTCGAGCCGATCCCGTGCGGCCGTCAGCGGCGCGCCCCGGTCGCGGCCGAACCGCAACAACTCGGCGCCCTCGCGAAACAGGGTCTCGGCCAGCGCGACCCGATAGCCCTCGTGGTCGGGAAACGCGTCCCGACACGCCTGCCAGTGCTCACGCGCGAGCGCGTGGTCGCCGGCCGTGAGCGCGGCCCTGGCCAGCAGATCGCGCGCGGTGGCCACGTTGTGCGCGCGGATCGCGTCGTTGACCCCGCCCGGCGCCGCCCACAACTCGTCCGCCCGATCCACCCGACCCAGTCGGGCGTACCCCAGGCCCAGATGGAAGCGCGCCGCGCCGGTGGGCTCGGTACGCACCGGCCCCAGCACCTCGATGCCGTCCGTGATGCGCCCCGCCGCGATCCGGGCCGCGCCGAGTCGGACCACGCCCGGCGTCCAGTCCGGGCGGGCCGCCAACCCGCTCTCGTACGCCTGCGCCGCGCCCGCGTGGTCGCCCGCGTGCTCGCGGACCAGGCCCAGCCCGAAGCGGGCCGGCGCGTACTGCGGATCCAGCCGGGCGGTGGTCTCGAACTCGCGCCGGGCCAGCGTCCACTCGTCCTCCAGCACCGCGAGCTGCCCGCGCGCGTAGTGGGCCCGCGCGTCGCCGGGCGCGGCGGCGACCGCGGCGTCCGCGTCGGCCCGCGCCGCGCCCAGATCGCCCTCGTCCCGATAGGCGATGCCACGGAAGAGCAATGCCTCGGCCGCCAACGGCGAATCGTCGTCCACCCGGTCCAACACCCGCCAGAACGACGCGATCGCGTCCTGACGTCGCTCGCGCCGCAGCCGTACGCACGCCTGCCGGTGGTGCACGAGCGCGCTGTCGTCGCCCGCCTCGATCGCCGCCGAGAACGAGGCGTCGGCCGCCTCCAGTTCACCGGTCGCGCTGTAGGCGCGGGCCAACAGGTGGTGCTGCGCCGCGTCGCGCTCGCGGATCTCGGCCAGATGCACCACCGCGCGCCCCGCGGCACCGAGTTCGAACAGCGCCCGGCCCAGCCCGAAGCGGGCCCGCGCGTGCCTGGGCTCGGCCGCCACCACCCGCTCGAAACACGGCGCCGCCGCCGCGAAGTCGCCGTCCTCGTCGTGCAGCGTGCCCAGCGTCAGGTTGGCCGCGACGTGTCCGGGCTGCGCCGCGAGGACGCGCCGCAACACCGGGAAGGCCGCCACGCGGTCCCCCCGGGCCAGCGTGAGCGTGACGAACTCCAATTGCACGTCCGCGTGTTCGGGCAGCAGGTCGGCCGCCCGGCGGAGCGGCTCCAGGGCCGCGGCGTCCCGGCCCAGCGCGTGCTGCGCGCGGCCCAGGCCAAGCCAGGCCTGGGCGTGTGTGGGGGCCAGTGTGCAGGTGCGGGTGAGCAGGGCCACGGCGGCTTCGAGCGCCGCGGCTCGGGACATCTTGTCGGCGGGCTTGCGGCGCAGATGGGTCAGCGCCATCGCGTACAGCACCTCGGGCCGCTCCGGCTCGATGGTCAACGAGCGCTCGAACGCGGCGAGCGCGTCGTCCGGGCGACCCGCGTCGCGGTACAGCCTGCCCAGTTCGTAGCACGTGGACGCGCGCGGCACGAGCCGGTCGGCGCGCTCGAACGCGGCGGTCGCCTCGGCCGCCCGACCGAGGTCGCGCAGCGCGCACGCGCGGCCGTACACCGCCCACTCGGTCCGCGGCGCGCCCGCCTCGATCCGGCCCGCGAGTTCCGCCACCGCGAGCAGTTCGGCCCTGGGCAGGCCGGGCGCGACCACGCACCGGGCCTCCAGGAAGTCGTACGCGGCGTGATCGGGATCGGTGTCGGTGCGGGTGACCAGGTCCACACAGATCGCGATGTCCAGCGCGCCGGGGCCGGCCCGCCGGGTCGCGTCGGCGGCGGTCAGCTCCAGCGCGGCGGCGGGCAGCGCGGTCAGCGCGAACGCGGTCCGGAACGCGGTGATCGCGTCCGCCGAGCGGCCCTGTCGGCTCGCCACCTCGCCCAGGCCCACCAGCGCCCGCCCCCGGGTCTCGGCGTGCGCGTCGGCGATGCCGGGCTTGACCAACGCGTCCGCGATGCGGCGATAGCCGCGCTCGGCCGCGGCCAGTCGGCCCGCCCGGTGCGCGGCCTCGGCCTGGGCCAACAACGTCTCGGCACGCGCCGCGATCGACGCGGGTCTGCGCCGGAATCCGAACCACATCACAGCGGCCACCAAAGCGAGGAGGGCCGCGATGGCGGCGAGAAGCGGGACCGTCATCGGGCGGCCCGCGGGGTATGCCGAACTACGTCGATCAACGGGTCCCCCGACCGTTCAACCCAACAAACACCGTTCATCCCAGCATCGAGCGCTCATGCTAGAACACGCGTCATCCGACTTTCAGGTGCTTGGCGGCCCCGGCTTGGGCAAAATCGCGCCGCGTGTGAACATGGCGACACCGGCGCGCCGACCGCCGCCGACTACGCTCGGTGGCCATGAGCAGCACACCGCCCCCGGATCGACCGACCGAGCAGGATTTCCACCGGCTGCTGGAGCGTACCGGTGCCGAGATTGCCCCGGGCCTGACCGAGGACGAGTTCGAATCGGTGGAAAAGGAGTTCGGATTCCGGTTCGCCGCCGATCACCGTCTGTTGTTGTCGGCCGGCCTGCCGGTCGGGAAGAGCTGGCCGAAGTGGCGTGACGGCAACGCGCGGAGCCTGAAGGCGCAGCTGGGCTGGCCGAGTGAGGGTGTGCTGTTCGACGTCGAGCACAACGCTTTTTGGCCCTCGACGTGGGGCGCGCGTCCGGCACAGCTCAAGCACGCGCTCAAGTCGGCGCGATATCACCTGGCGCGGGTGCCGACGATGGTGCCGGTGTACGGCCACCGCTACCTGCCCGGCACCGAGGGCCAGTGGGGTCACCCGGTGTTGTCCATGATGCAGACCGACATCGTGGTGTACGGCGCGAACCTGGCCAACTACCTCGCGGCGGAGTTCGCCGGCGGGACGATCGAGCAGGCGCCGGTGACGGTGCCGTTCTGGCGCGACCTGGTCTCGTGAGCGGGTACGTCCGGCGCGCCGACGTCTCGTGACCCGGGTGTCGCCCGAGCCCGGGGTGTCGCCCGAGCCCCGGGTGTCGCCCGGCCGCCGCCCGGGCCCGGGCGCAGTGCCGCGGCGCGGCCGCCGCGACGAACGCGAACCCGGCCGAGGTCCGAGCCCAGGCCGCTCACCACGGCCGACAACCTTCGGTTGTCGGTGCGGGTAATCGGTTGTTGGCCCTGGAGACACCCGCCGATGTCTGCTGGATCCCGGCGGGTGCACCGGCGCACCCGAGCGGTGGACCCGGGCACGCGGACACCGCAACGCCAGGACCGACCCGGGAGCAGACCGCGATGCAGGCGCCGACACCGACCGGACCGGCGGACCCGTCCGCCATCACCACCATTTTCGATGCGCCCGGATTCCTCCCGCAGTTCATCGCCGGCAATCGTTCCAGGGCGCTCGTCTGCGGACTGGATCCGTACGAGTACGACCGGGTCACCGCCGACCTCGACACGCTCCGCGACTGGTTGCCCGCCTTCCGGCGGGTCGGCGAGAGGTACCGCCACGCGGGCGAGACGTACGCGGCGGACGGGCGCGTGGTGTCCGCGGGCGACGCGCTGCGCACCGCCGCGCGCTGGCTGCACTGTGCGACGTTCCCGCCGCTCGCCGAACACGAGCGCACGATCGCGGCGGCGCGCGAGGCGGACGCGGTGATGGCACGGGCGTTCGCGTACCTGGACCCGGGTGCGGTGCGGATCGAGGGGGAGGGGTTCGCGGGATGGCTGCGCCGGCCTCCCGGCTGGGTCCGGCCGAACCGGGTGGTGGTCGTGGCTCCCGGCCTCAACTCCGGCAAGGAGGAGTTCCACGCGGTCGACGAGGCGCTGCTGCGACGCGGCGTCGCGAGCTTCTCCTTCGACGGCCCCGGCCAGGGCGTCCTGGTCGACACCGCGCCGCGAGCCGACTACCACCGCGTGGTCGGCCGGGTGATCGACGCCCTGGAGACCCGTACCGACCTGGACACCGGCGCCGGCGTCGGCCTGGTCGGGATGAGCCTGGGCGGCTTCTACGCGACCCTGACCGCCGCGCACGAACCACGCGTGGCCGCAACCGTCGCGGTCAGCGGCCCGTACCGGCTCGACTGGGCCGAACTCCCGCTGTTCGTGCGGGAGACGCTCACCGTGCGCACCGGGAGCGCGGGCGCCGCCCAGGAGTTCGCGCGCGGCGTCGATCTCGCCGGGATCGCGACGGGCATCGGCACGCCGCTGCGGGTGGTCGAAGGCGGCGAGGACATCACGCCCGGCGTACTCCCCGCCGAACGTGCCGCTCACCAGGCGCCTTCGGGCGAACTGCTCGTGGTCCCGTACGGCGACCACCTGCTGTGCAACGCGCAGTCCGCGTGGCTCCCCGACACCGCCGACTGGCTGGTGGACCGACTCGGGTAGCCGACGGCGTCAGCGAGTCAGGCCCGCGTCGTGGGCGATCAGACCGGCCTGGGTGCGATTGGCGCAGTCGAGTTTGGTCAGGGTGCGCGAGACGTACGCCTTGACGGTGGCCTCGGTCAGGTGCAGGCGGGCCGCGATCTGGGAGTTGGACAGGCCCTCGCCCAGACAGCCCAGGATCTCGGTCTCCCGGTCGCTGAGTTCGCGAATCGTGTGGAGGGCCGCACGGCGCGCGGTGTCGCGGGCCGCGCTCGCGCCGATCAGATTGCGGGCGGCGGCCGGCGACAACACGGTATTGCCGTCGGCGGCCACCCGCAGCAGGGCGATCAGGTCCTCGGGCGGGGTGTCCTTGAGCAGGAAGCCGACCGCGCCGGTGTGCAGCGCGCGCAGCACGTGGTCGTCGGTGTCGATCGTGGTCAGCACGACGACCTTGGGCGGCGTGTCGAGCCGGACCATCCGGCGCAGCGCGGACAGCCCGTCCACGCCGGGCATGTGCAGATCCAGCAGGACCAGGTCCGGGCGATGCCGGACCACCTGTTCCAGCGCCTCGGCGCCGTCGTACGCCTCGCCGACGATGTCGAGATCCGGGGCACCGCCGAGGATCGTGCGCAGGTGCGCGCACACCATGCGCTCGTCGTCCACCAGCAGGAGTCGGATCATGCGGCACCTTCGTCGAGATCTCGGTGGGGCAGGAGGGATACGGAGGGGATCGGGACGAACGCGTCCAGCACGAAGCCCCCGGTGTCGTCGGGTCCGGCACGCAGGCGCCCGCCCAGGAGTTCGACGCGTTCGCGCAGGCCGAGCAGGCCGGTGCCGCCGGTGCCCAGGTCGACGTCCGGGGCCCGGGCCGCCTCGGTGTTGGCGACGGTGACGCCGATGCCCGAGGGCTCGTGCCGGATCGACACCCGCACCCGGGCGCCGGGCGCGTGCTTGTGCACGTTGGTCAGCGCCTCCTGCACCACGCGCCGCACGGTCCGCGCGGCGGCCGGCGCGTCCCCGGCGGCCGGTACGCCGGTCACCGTCGACTCGATCGTCACGCCGGCGGCGCGCGAGTCGGCGATCAGGTCGGATACGTCCGGCCCGTTCGGCGTGCCGACCGACGACGGATCGTCGGGGGCCTTCGATCCCGCGATCGGTTGGGCCGGGGCACCCGGCCCCGGGATCGGTTCGTCGGGGGCGCGCAGCACCGCGACCAGTTCGCGCAGCTCGGCCAGGGCCTGACAACCGGTCAGGCGTAGCTCCTCGGCCGCCGAGCGCACGTCGTCCTGCTTGGCGATCGTGCGCAGCGCGCCCGCCTGAAGCACCATCAGCGAGACCCGGTGGGTGATCATGTCGTGCATCTCGCCCGCCAACCGGCGCCGTTCCTCGGCCCGTGCCCGTCGATCGCGTTCGGCCTGCTCACGCTCGACCCGTTCGGCGCGCTCGGTCAGCGCGAGCAGCAGGCTGCGGCGCGAGGCCAGGTACATCCCGAGCAGCAGCGGGGTGCCGATGGCGAGGAACTCGACGAAGACGTCCGAACCCGGTTGGGCCCGCCACGGTTCGCACATGGTCACCGCGAGCCCGGCGGCGAGCAGCCACTTGGCGGGCCGGTGCGCGGCGTACGCGCCGAGCGCGTAGGCCGCGAACGGTTCGGCCAGAACCGGACCGCCGATCGACAGCGCGAAGACGATCGCGGCCGAACCGAGCGGCCGGCGGCGACGCGGGATCAGCGCGGCGCCGGCGGCCACCTGGATGAATACTCCCCACCACGGCACGTTCTGCGGCGTCTGCCATCCGCCGTTCTCGAACGAGTCCAGCGCGCGCAGCAGTCCCGCCAGGGCGGCGACCGACATCGCCAGCACGACGTCGAAGACGAGGGCGCGCGGGATCGACCCGGGCGGCGGACGGTACACGTCGGCCAACCTATCGGGAGGGGTCCGGGCGTTCGGCCACGCACCGCGCACGTCCGCGATCGGGCCACGCGGGGTCCGTGGGATCCGCGCGATCGGCCCCCGGTTCCTGCGGTTCATTCGGTCCCGAGCGCGCCGAGCACCGACATGCGCGCCGCCCGACGGGCAGGCCACGCCGCCGCGAGCACGCCGACGCCGATCGCGCCGAGGACGAACAGGACGATGCGCGGCCACGGGATCGTGGCGCCCAGGGGGACGTTGCCCAGGTCGATGCCGCGCACCGCCAGAACGCCCACCGCGACGCCCAGGACGACTCCGAGCAGGGCGCCGAAGAGCGAGATCAGCGCCGCCTCCAGGCGGATCAGGTCGCGCACCCTGCGGGCGTCCAGGCCGATCGCGCGCAACAGGCCGATCTCGCGGGTGCGTTCGAGCACCGACATCGCGAGGGTGTTGACGATGCCGATGACCGCGATCAGGACGGCCATGCCGAGCAGGCCGTAGACGATGTTCAGGAGCAGATCGATGCCGGCCGCCAGACCCTTGCGCAGCTCGTCCTTGGATTGCACGCGCAGCGCGGGGTCGGCGCCGAACGCCTCGTCCAGGGTGGCGTGGAGGGCCTTGGCCTCGCCCGACACGGCGCGGACGAACACCTGGCGGCCGAGCGGGCGTTCCAGGTGCGGGTCGAGTGTGTGGGTGGAGACCAGGTAGGGCGCCACGATCGGGTTGGCGCGGTAGATGCCGCCGACGCGCAGTGTTCCCGGGACGCCGTCGGGGAAGGTCACGGGCACGGTCATGCCGACCTCGAGCCCGCGCGAGTCCGCTTCGATCCGCTCGACGAGCAGGTCTGTGCCGAGTGCCTCGGGTCCACCCGCGACGAAGTCGAGACGCATCACCCGGGGGCCGGCGACCGCGTCCATGGCGGCGAGTTCGCGCTCGCCGCCGGCGATCCTCGCGGCGCTCGTCCGGTACACACTCGCGGCGGCGACGTGCGGGAGACGGCCGATCCGCTCCATGGTCTCGGGAGCCATCGGGTCGCGCAACGTGGTGGACACCGCGTAGTCGGCGGTCAGCCCGCGCGCCGCCGCGTGGTCGAGGCTGTCCCGCAACGACGCGCCGATCACGGTCAGTCCGGTGACCAGGAACAGGCCGATCATCAGCGCCGAGGCCGTTGCGGCGGTACGGCGCGGATCGCGCAGCGCGTTGCGGCTCGCGAGCCGGCCGGTCACCCCGAACACCCGGGTGAGCGGGCGGGCGAGGAGGCCGATGACGGCCACCGACAACAGCGGGATCAGCATCAGCACGCCGGTCACCGCGACCACCCCGCACACCACGATCAGTATGGGCTTGCCATCACCGCCCGGCGCGACGCGCGTGGTCACGTACGCGCCGGTGACGCCTACGACGAGCAGGAGCAGGCCGAGCAGATTGCGGCGGAGCAACCCCGTGGGGTTGGGCGGGCTCGCCCGGAGCGCGGCCATCGGGGGGATTCGGGCCACCTTGCGGGTGGGTAGCCACGCGGCGGCGACGGTGACGCCGACGCCCACGACGAGGGACCACAGGATCGTGGCGGGCCGTACCACGAGTGGGCCGCGCGGCGGTTCGGCGTCGGTGCCGCGCAGCAGGGCGAGCAGTCCGGCGGCGAGGGCGATGCCCAGGAGCAGGCCGAGCAGCGCGCCGACCAGGCCGGTGGCCAACGCCTCGAAGCGCACCGAGCGGGTGACCTGGCGGCGGGTGGCGCCCACCGCACGCAGCAGCGCGAGTTCGCGGGTGCGCCGGCCGATCAGCATGGTGAAGGTGTTGGTGATGATGAACGTGCCGACGAACAGCGCGATACCGGCGAATACGAGCAGCCCGGTGGCCAATCCGACGGTGCCGGCCGCGGCCAGGTCGCGGCGTTCGGCGGTGAGTGTGGCGCCGGTGACCACCTCGGCACCGGCGGGGACCAGGGCGCGGACGGCGTCTATCACTGCGGCGTCGGTGGTGCCGGAGTGGGTGGAGGCGGTGATCAGGTCGTACGTGCCCGGGGCGGTGAACAGGCCCTGCGCGGTGGGGGTGTCGAACAGGGTGAGGGTGGCGCCGAGGCGGATTCGGGCGTCGTCGGCGTGCACGGTGCCGACGAGCGTGGCGTCCAGCGTGCCGCCGCCGGCGACCACGCGCAGCCGGTCGCCGACCCGGTAGCCGGCCGAGCGGGCACCCGCGTCGTCCAGGGCGATTTCGCCCGAGGCGGTGGGTGCGCGACCCGAGGTCACCCGGTACAGCGGATCGGAACCGTCGGGCCCGGGCGCGTGGTTGGTGCCCACCGCCTCCTCGACCCGGCCGACCAGATGCCCTTTGCGGTCGACGACCACGGCGGGCCCGGAAACGGAACCGCGCACGGACTCGACGCCGGGCAACGCGCGCAGCCGATCCACCAGGTGTGCGTCCAGCACGGGTCGGTCGGGCGTGTCCTGGTCGGGATCGATGCGGACGCCGACGGCGACCCCCGCGAAGTCGTCGGCGGCGGCCGACGCGGACGCCTCGGTGATGCTGTCCTTGAGGGTGAGCACACCGGAGACGAACGCGACGCCGAAGACGATCGCGAGCACCGTCAGAGCCAGGCGCGCCCGCTGCGCGGCAAGGGTACGAAGGGCGTTCCTGAGCATGGGCGACGTCCTGAACACGATGGGATTCCGGCCGAAGTCGGCAAGACCCCACCACCCTCACGCGGGCCCATATCCCTTCGATACGTCCACGGGAGGGCCTGGGTATCCACCATCGCCACCCCAGTGGTCCGATCGGACCACCCGAACCAACGTAGGACGCACCGCCGTTGCGAGACCGACGCCTCACCTCACCGCGTAACGCCGGTCGTGTTCCGCTGACTTCGCATGCGGTGGGCTCTTCCGGCCATGGTTCGAGTTTCGAGCCCTGTCCCAGCCGTCCTCGCGTTCGTCCGCCGTAAGCGTGTTGTTACAGAGTCTGCTCGTTCTCGGGTCGACCGAGCGTCCAACCTGTTGCCGGGGTATCCGGTGCGCCCCGGCGGAACCCGCCCGGCGTGTGGGCCGTTGCGGGCGTCCGGGGCGTGCCGGGATGTCCGCTGTTCCCTCTCGTGACCATGTCACCGGTCTGCGACAGCGGCGTCGTGGACCGTCGACTCCCGTATCGCCGCCGTCCGCGGCCGTTTCATAGTGGATCTCGCAAGCAGCCGGGAGCCGAACGAGTTTCGGCCCGACCACTGGACACCAAGGGGTTCTCTTCATGTTC
>NZ_JBVHLU010000154.1:0-19380 GCF_055558835.1 Embleya sp. NPDC025285 | reverse complement strand
AACACCCCCCCTCCCCCCCACCCCTTCTTCCCGGTGTTGCTGTTCTTTGTCCCCGCCCCCCCCCCCCCCCCCCCCCCCCTCCCCCCCCCCCCCCGGCGTGCTCAGGCCGGGTGGATCCGGACCGGCATGTCCTTGATGCCGTTGAGGAAGTTGGAGCGCATCCGCCGCGCCGGGCCGAGTGATTCCACCCGCTCGACCCGCTCCGCGAGGGTGCGGAAGATGATCTCCAGTTCGAGCCGGGCCAGGTGCCGGCCGAGGCAGAAGTGCGGGCCGCCGCCCCCGAAGCCGAGCATCGGGTTCGGATCGCGCCCGATGTCCAGGCGATAGGGGTCGGCGAAGACGTCCTCGTCGTGGTTGGCGGAGGCGTAGAAGACCACCACCTTGTCGCCCGCCGCGATCGGCTGCCCGCTCAGTTCGGTGTCCTGTACCGCCGTGCGCTTGAACGCGTTGACCGGGCTGACCCAGCGGACGATCTCGTCGGCGGCGGTGCCGGCCAGGCCGGCCGGGTCGGCGCGCAGCCGCTCCCACTGCTCGGGGTGCTCGATCAGCGCCAGCATGCCGCCGGAAATCGCGTTGCGGGTGGTCTCGTTGCCGGCCACGGCGAGCAGCATGAAGAACAGATCGAACTCGAGCGCGGTCAGCTCCTGACCGTCGCGGTCGGGGCACACCAGCTTGGACACGATGTCGTCCACGGGACACGCGCGCCGGGCCGCGCCCAGCGCGTCCGCGTAGCCGAACATCTCCATCTGCACCTGCTCGGCCTCGCCCGCATCCCGGCGCAGGTCCGGGTCCGCCTCGCCGACCAGCTTGTTCGACCATTCGAACAGTCGATGCCGGTCGACCTGGGGCACACCCATCAGGTCGGCGATCACCACGAGCGGCAGTTCGGCCGCGCACATCGCCACGAAGTCGCCCTCGCCGGTGTCGACGGCGTTCGCCACGATGCGTTCGCAGGCGTCGCGGACCTTGTCCTCCAGGGTCAGCGTGCTGCGCGGGGTGAAGCCCTTGTTGACGATGTTGCGCAGCCGGGAGTGCTCCGGCGGATCCATGTTGAGCATCATCAGTCGCTGGGTGTCGAGCATGTCCCCCTCGGGTTCGCCGAGCAGCGACAGCCGCTCGCGCGACGAGAAGATCTCCGGGTTCCGCGACACCCGGACCACGTCGGCGTGCCGGGTGACGGCCCAGAAGCCGTCCGGCCGTTCGGGATCGGCGTGGCGGTACACGGGTGCGGTGCGGCGCATTCGGGCGAACGTGGCGTGCGGGATGCCCGCCGCGTAGCTGTCGGGGCTGTAGACGTCGAACGCGGTGGCGTTCGGGACGGCGCTGTCGATCTTTTCGGGCACGGGCTGACCTTCCGGCAGTGGTGCTGACGGGCGGCGCGGGCGCGGTCAGAATTCCACGGCTCGGGTGGGTCGGGAAGAGCGATCGGGGCGTTGCCGCGGGAATGTCGCGGCGGGCGCGCTCGCGGGACCGATGGGCCGGGACACCCGGGACGCCTCGGTCACGCCGTCGACCGGGCCTCGACCCGCGGGCGCGGTACCGGACGCGCCGTCGACACGCCGGGCGCGCGGTTACGGAGCGCGACTCACCGTGCGAAAGCGTGACATTTTGCTACTTTATAGACACTTTCTGTTAGTTTTTGTGCCGGTGACAAAGCACACAAATGCCGCAGTCCCACCGGCACTCGTCTCGCGCTGTCCCGAAAACGGTGCGGCCGTTCCGTCCCCTGCGCTCCCGAGCGCGCCCTCCCGAGGAGTCACCCCCATGGCCTTGTCCATCTCCACCGTCGTCCTGCTCGGCGTCATCGTGTTCATCTTCATCCGCAAGGGCGGCATGCGAATCCCGCACGCGATCGTGTGCGCGTTGCTCGGGTTCTATCTCGCCAGTACCTCGATCGCGCCGAGCATCCACAGCAGCGGGAAGAGCGTCGCGAACCTGCTGAGCAACCTGAACTTCTGATCGCGGCGGTCACCCGAAACCGGCTCGGCGGCAGGTCCGCCGGGCCGGTCTTCGCCGTATGAGGCCGGACGAACCGGCGTCGGACCGGACCAGGGTTCGTCCGCCGGACGAGGGCGCGGCGCCGAACGAGGACGTAGTGGAGGCAGGCATGGCGAACCCGGACGCGGTCGAGACGCCGCTGGTGGTCGTGGGCACGGACGGCTCGGAACACGGCGACCGGGCGGTGGCCCGGGCCGCCGAGGCGGCCGCCCGGTGCGGTGCGCGGCTGCGCGTGGTGCACGCGATCCGGGTGCCGATGGCCACCCCCGGCTTCGAGCCGGTGGAACCGAACGAGGCCACCCGCCGGGCGGCCGAGGAACTGGTCAAGGACGCGGCGGCGGCGGCGCTGCGGCGCCATCCGGACCTGGCCGTGGAGGCCGGGGTCGGCTACGGCCTGCCCGGGGACGCGCTGCTCGCGGCGGCCGAGGGCGCGGTTCTGCTGGTCGCGGGATCGCGGGGCCGAGGCGGGTTCGCCGGCCTGCTGCTCGGCTCGGTCTCCCGCTTCCTGACCGCGCGGACGCCGTGCCCGCTGCTGATCGTGCGCGGCGAGCACGGGGCGCCGGCCGGGACCGGTCCGGGCGGGACCGATGTGCTGCTCGGCGTGCAGGGCGACGGTGACGAGCGGGCGGTACGGGCCGCGTTCGAGGCGGCTCGGGCGTGGGGCCTGCCGGTGCACGCGGTGCACGCGTGGAGTTGGCCCGGCTACGCCGGCCTCGCCGGTCCCAGCGACGCGGACATGCGCGCGGTCTCCGAGGTGCACGCGACCGCGCTGGCGGGTGCGCTGGGGCAGTCGCGGGCGCGCTTTCCCGATGTCGAGGTGCGTGCGGATTCGGTCATGGCCGACGCGGCCGGGACGCTGGTGGAGGCCTCGGTGGGCAGTGCGCTGGCGGTGGTCGGGGTCCGGCACCGCCGAGGCCCACTGCGGCACTGGGTCGGCCATGTCGCGGCCACCGCGATCGAACACGCGCACTGCCCGGTTCTGGTGGTGCCGTTGGAGTGAGCGGGCGGGCCGGCGACGTGCGCGATCCGCCGCCCATTCGCCCATCGACCAGCGCGCCCGACCGGCCGGTCGGCCCGCACGCGCGCCGCTTCCCGGTGGCCGCGTTTTCGATCGCCGATTCAATCAGTGATTGAAAATGCCGGCGCTTCGTGGTTTCGTGCCTGCCGTGACAGCGCGATCGCGGGCCCGGCTGCTCGACGAGGCCGAACGGCTCTTTCTCACCCAGGGCTACGACAAGGTCTCCGTCCGGGCGGTGAACGCCGCCGCCGGGATGAATCCGGCCGCCGTGCACTACCACTTCGGCTCCAAACGGGACCTGGTGGTGGCGCTGCTGCAGGAGCGCCTCGGGCCGTTGTGGGCCGAGCCGCTGGCCGAGTTGGACCGCGCCCGCGCGGCCGGGTGGACGCCCACGGTCGGCGAAGTGGTCACCATCATCGTCGAGCCGTTCGACCGGCTGGCCCGCGAGCCGAACGGGCCGATGTTGCTCCAACTGCTCGCCCGCACCGTGCTTTCCGGGACCGAACTGCCCTGGGACGACCCGTGGTTCCGGCACGGACCCTGGCGCGAACTGCTGGCCGCGGCGCGCCCGGACCTGAGCGCCCGGGAGATCACGGACCGCTGGCGGCTCGCCTTCGACCTGTTGCTCCAGCTCTACGGCCAACCCGTGGCGGACGTGTTCGTCGCGCCGCCCGCCGCCGCGGCCGTGGCCGGCTTCGTCACCGCCGGCCTCGACGCCCCGCGCGCCGCCGACCCGTCCACGCCCGGCCCGTCCACGCCCGGTCCGTCCCGGACCGCACGCACAGAACGAGGTGCCCCGTGATACCCGACGTCCTCGCCCCCGCCAAACTCGGCCCGCTCACGCTGCGCAACCGGATCATCAAGGCCGCGACCTTCGAGGGAGCGACTCCGGACGCGCTGGTCACCGACGACCTGATCGAGTACCACCGCCGCCCGGCCGCGGGCGGCATCGGGATGACCACCGTGGCCTACTGCGCGGTCGCCCCCGAGGGCCGCACCGACCGGCACCAGATCTGGATGCGCCCCGAGGCGGTGCCCGGACTGCGCCGGCTCACCGACGCGGTGCACGCCGAGGGCGCGGCGGTCTCGGCCCAGCTCGGCCACGCCGGCCCGGTGGCCAACGCCAAGTCCAACGGCCGACCCGCGCTGTCCGCGGGGCGGATGTTCAACCCGCTCGGCATGCGCGTCACGCGCGCCGCGACCGAGGCCGACATCGACCGGATCACCCGCGCGCACGCCGACGCCGCGCTGATCGCGATCGAGTCCGGCTTCGACGCGGTGGAGATCCACCTCGGCCACAACTATTTCGCCAGCGCCTTCCTCAGCCCCAAGCTCAACCACCGCAAGGACGCCTACGGCGGATCGCTCGCCAACCGGGCCAAGGTCGCGCGCGGTGTGTGCCGGGCGGTGCGGGACGCGGTCGGCGACCGGATCGCGGTGACCGCCAAGCTCAACATGGAGGACGGCGTCCCGGGCGGTATCCAATTGGAGGAGAGCATCCGCACCGCCCGCCTGCTGGAGGAGGACGGCTCGCTGGACGCGCTGGAGCTGACCGCCGGCAGCTCGCTGCTCAACCCGATGTACCTCTTCCGCGGCGACGCCCCGGTGCCCGAGTTCGCCGCGACCTTCCCGCAGCCGCAGCGGCTCGGGGTCAAACTGATCGGCAACAAGATCCTGCGCTCGTACCCGTACGAGGAGGCCTATCTGCTCGCCTCCGCACGGCAGTTCCGAGCCGAGCTGAAGCTGCCGCTGATCCTGCTCGGCGGGATCACCAACCGGGACACGATGGACCTCGCGATGACCGAGGGCTTCGAGTTCGTCGCGATGGGCCGCGCGGTGCTGCGTGAGCCGGACCTGATCAACCGGATCGCGGCCGAACGCGAGACCAGGTCGTTGTGCATCCATTGCAACAAGTGCATGCCGACCATCTACAGCCGCACCCGCTGCGTGGTGATCGAACCGCGGGCGTAGCCGTGCCGACGCCGGACGGACCGGGATGCGGACCCGTCCGGCGTTCGCGGACACCCGCGCGGACACACGTTCGCCGACACCGGGTGCGGCTTGGCTCGGGCTGTGCCGAGTCGCGCCGCACCCGCCCCGCGCTCAGGCCAGGTAGCGGCTGATCGAGTCGATCACGCACGCCGGCTTCGCCGAGTCGGCGATCTCGATGGTGATCCGGATCGTCGCCTGGATGCCGCCGGTGATGTCGGCCACCGCCACGATCTCCGCGCCGCCGCGTACCCGCGAACCCACCGGGACCGGTGCCGGGAAGCGCACCTTGTCCACGCCGTAGTTCACGCCCATCGAGATGTTGCGCACCTCGAGGATCTGCGGCAGGAAGAGGTTGGACAGCGCCAGGGTCAGGTAGCCGTGCGCGATCGGCGCGCCGAACGGGCCCTCCTTCGCCTTCTCCACGTCCACGTGGATCCACTGGTGGTCGCCGGTCGCGTCGGCGAACAGGTTGATCCGCTCCTGGGTGATCTCCAGCCACTCGCTGTGGCCGAGGTGCTTGCCCACCGAGTCCTTGATCTGCTGGAGGTCGGTGAAGACGGTGGCCGCCATATGCGCTCCCGGTCGTTTCTGATGGTCTGTCAGATCAGCTCTCCCGGGTATACCAGACCGGCCCGCCCGGACGCCGCGCGGGACGCTCAGGCGGTCGGGATCCAGGCCACCTGCCGCACGTCGGCGAGCCGGTCGACGGAGATCCCCGCGTTCGAGACGGTCCACAGTTCGGTGCCGACCACCAGCGAGCGACGGATGGTCGAGTCCGGGTGCGTGACCCGACCCACCTCGACGATCCGACTGCCCTCGATCCGCAACACCAGCGCGAACGAGCCGCCGGCCATCGGGGACTTCTCACCCGGCGCGATCTGCGGCCGGGTGGAGGAGCTGTACGAACCGTTCACCGGCACCACGACGGTGCCGTCCTTGGGCCAGTACAGGAACGCGTGCGCGTCCTGCTCGGCCTGCGAGTTCGCCCCCGGTACCGCGACCTGCGCGACCCGGGTCGGATTCGCCAACGTGCTCACGTCGAACAGGGACACCTGGGTGCCCAGCCGCCGGCCGGTGTCGGTGGCGTCCTGGCCGACCCCGATCAGCCGCCCGTCGGCGATCGGATGCAGGTAGGCCGAGTAGCCGTTGATCTTGAGCTCGCCGACCGCCTTGGGGTTGCGCGGGTCGCTCAGGTTGAGGGTGTACAGCGGGTCGGTCTGCCGGAAGGTGACCACGTACGCGATCGGGCCCGCGAAGCGCACGCCCATGATCCGCTCGGTCCGGCCCAGGCCGCCCACCCGGCCGATCGGGGTCAGCCGGTCGCCGCTGCGAGCCAGCACGGTGACCACCGATTCGCTCGCGGAGCGCGGCGCGATCGGCGGCTGCACGTCCAAGGGAGGGTTCGGCCCGGCGTCGGTGGGGTCGCTCGGGGCGATGGCGCCCGGTGTACTGCCCGGGACACCGCGATCCGGAATCGCGCCGCTCGTGCCGGCGTTGCCCCGCGGCAGCGGCAGATCGCTCGGCGCGCTCCGGGGGATCGTCGGGTCGCCGGCCGACAGCGTGGTGGCCACCCGCAGATTGCCCGCGTGTTCGGACATCGCGTACTCGTTGACCATCGAGCCGGAGACCACCCCCGTGCCGACCAGCTTCGGGGTGCCCTTGCCGGAGATGTCGAGCTGGTTGATCGTGGTCGTCGTGGTCGGCGGCCCGCCGCCGACCACCTTCGACTCGCTCGACACGCTTCGTTGGGTGGACGTGGTCGCCAGGTAGAGGTTGGCCTGCGACGCGTACACGTGGTCCACGTCCGCGGCCACCGTCACCGGATCGCCCTTGTCCAGATCGCGGGTCAGGTCGAAGGACAACACGCTCAGCGTCGCGGTGCCGGTGTGCCCGGGATCGCCGGGCTTGGCCTGCGGACGGCTGACCCGGTCGCAGCCGACGAGGTTGCCGGAATCGGTCCGGCCGCCCGCGGCGAGGGTGAACTGCGGCAGCCAGTCCGAGGCGGTCGAGCGCTGGATCAGATCCTTGGCCTTGGCCGGCGACCTGTCCGCGGGCAGCTTCAGCCGCGGTTGCGAACGCACCACGATCCGCGCGGTACTGCCGATCTGCCGCCCGTCGACGTAGCCGCCGTCCACCGAAAGGTCGCCGATCAGCCGCGGCGCCGCGGTCAGGTCCACCAGCACGAAGCGGGCCCGGTTGCCCGGGGCGATGGCGGAGGAGCCGCCCGGATCGCCCGGGATCGGCGCCATCTTGCCCGAACCGCCCTTGGACTTGGGCAGGTTCGTGGTGCCGCCCAGGATGAGCAGGGCCCGGTCGCCGGACAGCAGCAGGTCGGTCGCCCGCGCGCCGGGCACGTCCAGTGTCCCGGTGACCCGGTGGGTCGCCACGTCGACGACGTTCAGCCGCCCGCCGGCCACGGTCAACACCCGGCGGCCGTCGGTCTTGACCAGGTCGGGCTCGTCGACGCCCTGCTCCTGGGTGTTGGTGGTCGAGTGCTCGGGCGCGGTCGGCGCCGCCTGGTCGGCGGTGAGGCCCTCCGGCGCCGCTGCCCTGGGCGCGGCGGCCGGTGCCTCCTCGGCGTTCGCCACCGCCCCGGGCGGGATCCGGCCGGACTTCGAGTCGTTGTCGCGCTCCTGGGTCATCCGGCGCAGCGCCGCCGCGCGGAAGTCGTCGACCAAGGCGCCGCACGAGTCGAACGCGGTGAGCCGCATCGGCTCGCCCGACAACACGGGCGTGCGCGCGGGATCCGGCTTCGAACCGCCGGACGACGTGCAACCGCTGACGACGAGTCCCGCCGTCAGCACGAATATCGGCAGGGCCCCGGCCCCGCGCGTGGAACGGTCGTGGATTCGCATGGCGATGTGACGGAGCGGGCATCGGAACGGTTCCCGCGCCCCGCGCCGGGCAGGTTTGCCGACAAGCCGGTCCCGGCTGCGAAGGGAGTGCCTCGATGACGCTGTGGCCCGGACACCCGTTTCCCCTGGGTGCCTCCTACGACGGAACGGGCGTCAACTTCGCCCTGTACAGCGATGTCGCCACCGGCGTCGACCTGTCCTTGATCGACGGCAACGGACACGAGGAACGTGTGCCGCTGCGCGAGGTGGACGGTGGCATCTGGCACGGATACCTGCCGGGCCTGCAACCCGGTCAGCGCTACGGCTACCGCGTCCACGGACCGTGGGAGCCGCGCCGGGGGATCCGCTGCAACCCGGCCAAGCTGCTCCTGGATCCGTACGGCAAGGCGTTCGACGGCGACATCCACTGGGGCCAACCGGTGTTCGGGTACCGGTTCGGCGACCCGGAGCAAATCGACGAGACCGACTCGGCGCCGCACATGATGACCTCGGTCGTGGTCAACCCGTACTTCGACTGGGGAGACGACCACCGGCCCGGGCACGAGTACCACGACACGGTGATCTACGAGGCGCACGTGCGAGGGCTGACGATGCGTCATCCCGACATCCCGGAGGAGATCCGCGGCACCTACGCGGGCATGGCGCACCCGAGGATGATCGACTACTTCCGGTCGCTGGGGGTCACCGCGGTCGAGCTGATGCCCGTGCACCAGTTCGTCAACGACGGGCACCTGGTCTCCCGGGGACTGGGCAACTACTGGGGCTACAACACGATCGGCTTCTTCGCGCCGCACGCCGCCTACTCCTCGACCGGCTCGCTGGGCCAACAGGTGCAGGAGTTCCGCTATCTGGTGAAATGCCTGCATCAGGCCGGTATCGAGGTGATCCTCGACGTGGTCTACAACCACACCGCGGAAGGCAACCACCTGGGCCCGACGCTGGGCTTCCGCGGCATCGACAACAGCGCCTACTACCGGCTGTCCGAACAGGATCCGCGCTACTACTGGGACACCACCGGCACCGGCAACTCGCTGCGCATGTCGCACCCGCACGTACTCCAGATGATCATGGACTCGCTGCGCTACTGGGTCATCGACATGCACGTGGACGGCTTCCGCTTCGACCTCGCGGCGGCGTTGGCCCGACAGTTCTACGAGGTGGACAAGCTCTCCGCGTTCTTCGACCTGGTCCAGCAGGACCCGGTGGTCAGCCGGGTCAAACTGATCGCCGAGCCCTGGGACGTCGGCGACGAGGGCTACCAGGTGGGCAACTTCCCGCCGCTGTGGACCGAATGGAACGGCCGCTACCGCGACACCGTGCGCGACCTGTGGCGGGGCGAGCCCGGCGTGTTGCCGGACTTCGCCGCCCGGCTCACCGGCTCCAGCGACATGTACCGCCACGACGGCCGGCGACCGACCGCGTCGGTCAACTTCGTCACCGCGCACGACGGCTTCACACTGCACGACCTGGTCTCCTACGAGCACAAGCGCAACGAGGCCAACGGTGAGGACGGCCGGGACGGGGAGAACCACAACCGTTCCTGGAACTGCGGCGTCGAGGGCGAGAGCACCGACATCGAGGTCCTCGCGCTGCGGGAGAAGACCAAGCGCAACATCGCCGCGACGCTGCTGTTGTCCCAGGGCGTGCCGATGCTGCTGCACGGCGACGAGATCGCCCGCACCCAGGGCGGCAACAACAACGCCTACTGCCAGGACAACGAGGTCTCCTGGGTCGACTGGGAACGCGGCCGGGAGCACTGGGTGTTCCTGGAATGGGTGCAGATGCTGATCCGGTTGCGCCGCGAGCATCCGGTGTTCCGCCGCCGGCGCTTCCTGCGCGGGCTGCCGGTGGACGGCCAGACGTTGGCCGACATCGTGTGGTTCGCGCCGGGCGGCCGGCCGATGACCGACGCGGACTGGCAGGCCGGGTTCAACAAGGCGATCTCGGTCTTCCTCAACGGCGACGCGATCGGCGAGCCGGGCCCGCGCGGCGAACCCATCCGGGACGACTCGTTCTTCCTGTTGATCAACGCGCACGAGGGTGACCTGCACTTCACCCTGCCGCCGGCCGAGTTCGGCGCGGCGTGGGGGACGGTCCTGGACAGCGCGACGGTGGTGCTCGACCGGGACCGGCCCGCGGCCAAGGCGGGCACCTCCGTACACCTGGAGGCCCGCTCGCTGCGGCTGCTGCGCCGGTTGTTCTGACCGGTCGCGACCGGCCGCGGGGCGCGACGGACTCATCCCTGCGGCTGTTGTCTCGGGGTCGGGCCAAGGGTTATCCCTGATGGACCACGCTTCGTTCACAGCGCATGCTGTATGGAGCCGTGTGCAGAGCGAGAGGAGCCGCGCATGCACCCGAACTCCGGTCCTCATCCACCCCATTGGTACGGCATGCCCGCGCACATGCGGGTCGGCGACGCGGATCGCGAACGAACGATCGAACACCTGAAGTACGCGTACGGCGAAGGCAGGTTGAACGCCGACGAGTTCGAGGAACGGGTGGCCTCGGCGTTGGCGGGGCGCACCCGGGCGGACCTGGAGGCGCTGCTCGACGACCTGTTGATGCCGATGCCGATGCCGCCGATGCCTCGGACCAAGACCGGGCCACCACCGCAGTGGTGGCTGAACCGACCACCCGGGCCGCCCGAACGGCCGGGTTCGGAACGGGGCTGGAGTGCCGCCGCGCACTGGAGCGGCTTCTGCGCGCCCGTGGTCGGCCCGTACCTGATCCGCAGGACCGCGGGTGCCCGCTCGGAGTTCGTCCGGGACAACGCCCGGGCGGCGCTGAACTTCCAGTTGACCTGCCTGCTGTCGTTCGTGCTGGCCCCGCTCCTGGCGCTGCTCGGAGATTTCGGCGGCCTGCTGATCGGCGTCATGTACTCGGCCATCGCGGTCTGCGCCATCATCGGCGGCGCGCGGGCCGCGGGCGGCGACGTGATGCGGTACCCGATCAGCCTGCGGGTGGTGAAGTGAGCCGATTCGGGCGGGGCGAGGCGCCCCGGGACGCGCTCTAGGCGCCGGCGGGGTTGGCCCGGCGGGTGGGGCGGCTGCTGCGGCCGAGGCGACTCGGCCGGGTCCAGAGCAGGAGTTCGCCGCCGGGCGGGGAGACCACGCCGCCGCGCGCGGGGTCGCCCGCGAACCACACGTCGCCGCCGTCGCACTTGTGCAAGTGCCACCAGCGGTGCGACATGGACACCACGGTCAGCGCGTACTGCGTGCCGTCGCCGGCCCGATCGCCGATCACCAGCGGCGGTCCCCACGCGCCGTCGCCGTCGGCCGGGTCGCGGAAGCGGCACGAGCAGTTCACCCACGGGTGGCGGGAGAGCGTGCGGCGCATTCGACGGGCCAGTACCAGCGCGCCGATCCCGATCACCAGGGCGGTGAGACCCACCACGAGCGGGACCATGCCCCAGCCGCCCCAGGCCCCGTCACCGTTGTCGTCGGCCGTGGACAGGATCGCGAACCACGCTCCGGTGCTCGCCACACCGATCACCGTCGCCGCGACGGCGCGGAGCCGATAGACCCGCAGTGCCCGGGCCGTCGCGCGCAAGGAGAGGGCTACGTCCTCCCGCCGCTCGCTACCCATGGCAGCACCCTAAGCAGGCGCGGGCGGCAATGGTGAACCGGTGCGTGTCGGGCGCGTCCACCACGTGCGTGGACACGTGCGTGGACCGGGTCCCGGCGCACCGCTGCCGCTAGCCGCAGAGGGTAGCGGCAGCGGTGCGCCGATGTGGACTTCGGCACATCGGACGGACTTCGCCGCGTCGGGCGGACTTCAGTACGTCAGGCCGTGTCCGAACGGGAAGACCGGGTCCTTGCCGTCCCGGGGCACGTCCGAGCGCTGAGCCCGCACGTCGGCCATCGAGCGCGGCAACTCGAACGGCAGCCTGCCTTCGGGGCGTACCCGACCGAACAGCGCGTCCAGGAGCGGCGCGTCGGCGCAGCCGTAGTTCGCCACCAGGGCGGCGGACTGCTCGGCGATCTCCGGGATCACCGCCGGGCGCTCCAGGTAGATGTCCACCACGGTGGGCACCGTCGCGCACAGGTCCAGGATCGGGGTCAGCTCGGCCTCGGTGAACTCCAGCGAGCCCGCGTGGAAGAACTGCTCGAAGCCACCCTCGCGCGGTTCGAACGGGGTCTTGATCCGAATGATCGCCACGTCCGCCTCCTCGGGCGTGGCCACCACGGTGGCATAGCCGGACGCCACCTCGGGGTCCAGGCCGTTGATGTACACACGCGTGCCCTCGGCCAGCGGCAGTACCGGCCCGTTCCCCGATACCGGCTTGTTCCCCAGCACCGTGATCGACCTGCTCTGCGCGCGCAGCCCGGCCGCGACACCGGCTTCGGTGCCCACCAGCGCGGCGGTGGCGGCGGGGTCCACGAACGGGTGGTCGAACAGGCCGAGGACGAACTTCTCGCGCAGCAGGCGCCGGACCGACGCGTCCAGCCGCTCCTGGTCGAGCCGGCCCGCCCGGACCAGCGCGACGACCTGCTCGGGGATGTCCTCGCCGCCGAACTGGTCGCAACCGGCCTCGATCACCCGCAACACGCGGTCCGGAATCGACAACTGCTCGACGCCCCAGGCCCGTGCGGGCATGGTCTGGCCCATGATGTTCGCGTCGGAGATCAGGCCCCAGTCGGTGCACACGATGCCGTCGAAGCCCAGCCGTTCGCGCAACAGGCCGGTGATGACGCCCTTGTTGAAGCCGAACGCGACGGCTTCGTGCTCGGTGTCGATCGGCATGCCGTAGTACGGCATCATCTGCGAGGTCCCGGCCGCGAGCGCCTTCTCGAACGGCTCCAGGTGGTAGTCGAAGTTGCCGCCCGGGTAGACCTGCTCGCGCCCGTACGGGAAGTGCGGGTCCTCGCCGTCGAGCTGCGGGCCGCCGCCGGGGAAGTGTTTGGTCATGCAGGCCACGGACTCGGTGTTCAACGTCTCGCCCTGCGCGCCCCGGATGTAGGCGGCGACCAGCCTGCCGGTCAGTTCGGCGTCCTCGCCGAACGTGCCGTTGATCCGCGACCAGCGCGGTTCGGTGGCGAGGTCGATCTGCGGGTGCAGCGCGAGTCGGATGCCCACCGCGAGGTACTCGCGGCGCATGAGGTCGGCGAACTCGCGCACCAGTTCCTCGTCGCCGATCGCGGCCAGGCCGAGCGTCTCGGGGTACTGCGAGAAGCCCTCGGCGTACGCGGCGGTGCCCGGGTTGTCGGTGAAGTGGTGCCGGGGATCGGTGGACAGCGTGACCGGGATGCCCAGCCGGGTCTCCAGCGCCAGCTCCTGGATCCGGTTGTGCCACTGCGCGATGTGCTCGGGCGGGCCACCGCCGAGCAGGTTGAAGTGGTTCATCCCCTTCTCGAGGATCATCTCCCGCACCGTGTGGTTGAACGGCAGGAAGCCCTTGTCGTCCAGCAGCCTGCCCTGGGGGCCCATCACCGCGATGGTCTGGAACATCAGACCGGCCTTCTCCTCGACCGTCATCCGGCCGAGCAGGTCCGCGACCCGCTCCTCGATCGGCAGCGACGCGTCCTCGTAGGGGCAGGTCGCGGCGCGGAAGCGGGTGCGCGCGGTGATCTCGGCCGGGGTGTTCTCGGTCGCGGTGGTCTCGGTCATGGATCCTCCGTCAAAAACCTAGTGGTCAGTAGGTTTTCTAACACGGCGCGCCCCACCGACTCCAGTGATTCGCCCCGGAGGATCCGGATCCGCTTCGTCACACCATGATCGTTTCGGGGGCGTTTCATGATCGTTCGCATCGCCGGCGGGCCCCGCGCGGGGAGCGCGAACCCTCCGTACAATGGGCCGAATGCGCGCCAGGGGGCCCGCGCGTGACCGGGTGACCGGGCGTGGCGGCGCCTCCGACGGTTCGGAGCGGATCGGTCGGCACACCGGGATCCGGCGCATTCACACCACATGGGTACGAGGGGCGGACGCAGGTTGGACACCGTGCGGGGCTTGCTCGACTCGCTGCGAGATTTCCTCGACCACGGCGCGTGGACGAACTGGCCGCTGCCGGTCTCGGTGGCGATCTTCACCGTCGTCTGCGCGCTGGGCGTCGCCGCGCTCGTGCCCAAGTCGCTGTTCGCGCCGGTCGCGGGAGCCCTGTTCGGCGCGATCGGCGGCACGGTGGTCACCCTGGTCGGCGCCACCCTGGGCGCGGTGATCAGCCTGTACCTGGGACGTCGGCTCGGCCGGGAGCGGATCAGTGGCTGGCTGCACAAGCGCGAGGCCCTGGCCGAACTCGACCGCCGACTCTCCCGCAACGGCCTGGTGCCGATCACCATCCTGCGGATGATCCCGGTGATCCCGTCCTCGGTGGTCAGCTACGGCGCGGCGGCGACCGCGATACGCACCGGCCACTTCGTGATCGGGACGGCGCTCGGCATGCTGCCGATGACGCTGGTCCAGTGCGCGGCGGGCGCGTCGGTCCGGCACGGCCTGTCCACGCCCGTCGTGGTCAGCGTGTTCGTCGGCTGCGTCTCGCTCGCCCTGGCCATGATGGCCGTGCGGCGCCGCGGCGGGGAGTCCGCGCGGATGGCTCCGCAGGCGTCGGACGGGGCCGAATAGCGGGGGGCGGGGCTTGCCGACCCCGCGTCGGCGACTCGGTCCCGAGCCTGGCCGGATACCCGGTCGGATGCCGCGTGGGACAGCGGTCCGGCGCCGGGCCGGGTGCCCGGTCCGGCGCCGCGTCGCCGTTCCGACGAGAGTTCGATGGCCCGCCTACGCTGGACGCATGCGGGCCGAGGCGGGGGATCACGAGAAGCGCGGTGAGCGCGAGGAGCGCGAGGAGCGCGAGAAACAGGGGGAGCCGGGGAAGCGGTCGGCGGAGCGGTCGGGAGGGAAACGGGCCCGGATCGTCGGTGTGGACGTCGCCCGCGCGCTCGCCGTCCTGGGCATGTTCGCGTCGCACGTCGGACCCGACCCGTACGACGGCGGTGTGGACACGCTCGTCCAGGGGGCCACCGGTAGGGCCTCCGCGCTGTTCGCGTTCCTGGCCGGAGTCTCGCTGGTGCTGATGTCCGGCCGAACGCCGCTGCGCGGGCTCGGCCGCGACTCCGCGGCCGCGGTCACCCGAGTGCTGATCCGGGCCGTACTGCTGATCCCGCTCGGCATGTGGCTGGCCGACCTGGACACCGGCGTGCTGGTCATCCTGGCCTTCTACGGTCTTTACTTCCTGCTCGCGTGGCCCGCCCTGTGGTTGAGCACCCGCGCGCTCGTGTTCCTCGCCACCGGCTGGGCGGTGTTCGGGCCGATGGTCTCGTACGCGCTGCGCGCGGTCGGCGGCACCGACGGCATCCCGTACGGGGCCCCCGGATTCGACGACTGGCACGGTCCGGGCGACCTGTTCGAGACGCTGTTCCTGACCGGCAGCTATCCGGCGATCACGTGGCTGCCGTTCGTGTTCGCCGGGATGGCGGTCGGCCGGCTGCGACTGGCCGACCGGGGCGTGCAACGCGCGTTCGTCGGGATCGGCACCGGGCTCGCCCTGCTCGGGTACGGCGGATCCTGGCTCGTGGTCGAGCTGTTCACCGGCGACCGGCTCGCGCGGGTCGCGGAGCCGTACGGCGTGTACGAGGTGCTCCACAGCCGGGTCGGCTCGGTCCCGGCGAACGACCCGGCGTGGCTGACCGTCGCCGAGGGCCACACCGGCACACCGTTCGAGATCGTCGGCGCGATCGGCGTCGCCCTCGCCGTGCTCGGCCTCACGCTGCTGGCCTGCCGCGCCTGGATCGGCCGGATCGTGCTCGACCCGCTGATCGCCGTCGGCGCTATGGCGCTCACCGTGTACACCGTCCACCTGATCGTGATCGACCGCTGGTTCCCGCTCACCGGAGGACAGGACTGGCAGCGGCTGATCGGCTTCTTCGTCTGCACGCTGCTGTTGTGCTGGATCTGGCGGCACACGCTGCGCAAGGGCCCGATGGAGGCCGCCCTGCACGTGCTCTCCGCGCTCCCCGCACGGTGGGTGCGAGGAGCGGGGCGGTCGGGACGGCCGGACCCGGCGGGTCGGAGGGGCGGCTCGGACCGGCCGGTCCGGTCGGAGCCGGAGCGCGTCGAAGCCGATCGCGCGGACCGGTCGGATGTGCACCGGTCGGATGCGGACCGGTCAGATCAGTAGGCCCTGGGCCTTGGCGCGGGCGAGCCAGCCCGGGTACTCGTTGGTCATCATCTCGTAGAGCTGACCATCCGGGACGTTCGCCGGATCCTGCACCGAGAAGAAGTCGGCGTTGTCGACGTAGCGCCCGGTCAGGTCGTCCAGCTCCTCCAGGAACGAGAAGCCGCCCGGCCGACCCAGGCCCATGAACTGCCAGAAGATCGGCTCGAAGCTGGAGTGGGTGATCTGCTCGCGGGTCGCCTCGCGCGAGGTGGTCTGGCCGTCGGTGATGAACATGACGTAGACGGGCAGGTCGTTCGCCAACGGCTGGTGACGTGGCCCGCTCGAGCCGAAGTAGTGCTCGCGGACCAGTCGCATCGCGCCGGCGTAGTCGGTCGAGCCCTCCAGACCGGGGTTTTGGCGGATCCGCTCGGCCCAGCCGTGGTACTCGCCCAGCCCGAGTTGGCCGACCGCGTGGCCCCGGGAGCCGAACAGGAACACGTCCACGGCCGCGTTGTCATCGAAGCGCAGGCCGAGCGAGAGCACACGTTCGGCGAGCGCCTGCACCTTGCCGCGCTTGAACAGCGACTGCATCGAATACGAGATGTCCAGGCACAGCGCGACCCGCGCGGTGTGCTCGCCGAGGCCGCGCTTCTCCAGGCTCACCGCGGCCTGCTTGGTCAGGTTGAGGAGCTGCGGGTGGCCCTCGTCGGCGAGCCGCTTCTCCATGTTGACCAGGTTCTGCTTCTTCAGGCTGACCGCGGGGGCCGCGGGCGCCGCGGGTGGGGGCGCAGTCGGCCGGGCGGGAGCCGCTGGAGCCGCGGGAGTCGTGGAGGCCGCGGGCGGGGTGTCGTCGGCGGCGACCTCGATGCCGAAGTCGGTGGCCAGCCCGGTCAGTCCGGACGCGTACCCCTGGCCGACCGCGCGGAACTTCCAGGCGCCGCCCCGCAGGTAGAACTCGCCGAACAGGAAGGCCGTCTCGGTGGACGCCTCGTCGATGTCGAACTCGGCGATCGGACCGCCCTGCGCGGACACCACGTGCAGCGCCAGGCCCGGCACCTGCCCGAACGTGCCGCCATCGGCCGACGCGCCGATCACCACCCGCTCGACGTCCGGCGGCATCGCGGCCAGGTTCACCTGGATCGTGTCGGTGACGATGCCGTCGGCGGCGGGCCGCTTACCCTCGTGCCGGACCGCGCCGGCGGCGTCGGAGGGCTGGTTGTAGAAGACGAAATCCGTCTCCGCGCGCACCTTGCCGGCGGCGTTCAGCAACAGCGCCGACGCGTCCACGTCGGGCGCTCCCGCCGCGCGCCAGGTCAGGACCGCACGGAGCTCGGCGGTCGGTACCGGAGTGTTCCCACCTTTGCTTATCTTCGCCATGGCGCCCATCTTGCCCCCCACGCCCAACGAACGTTCGCCCTCGGGCCGGCCAACCGACACGACCCACATCCCGCGACCACGACGACACGGCCGCACGACCGGCCGACGCCGGCGACACGCGCGCCGACGCCCGCACCCGCGTCCGTGTCCGGAACCGCCCTCGCGGCCGGGTGTGTCCGCGCCCGGGGGTGCGGACCGGTGGGTCAGTCGGCTCGGTTGCTCACCCGTGCGCGTGTTCGCGTTCGTGCTCGGGGGCGGGTGGAGCGCTGGGACGGAATCGGCCTTCGTCGGGTTGCGGTGCCTGTGCCTGGGCTCGCGCCCACGCTGGTCGTGGTCGTGGTCGTGGTCGTGGTTGCGGTCGTGTCGGAGAAGACGCATTCCGGGCCGGGTGCGCCTGCGACGGCCACGAAGCCCGCGTGCCGGGCTTTGTCCGTCCCAGAGATCTTGTCTCGGGATTCGAGGCCGCTCGCGTTCAGGTCGATGCCCATGGCCGCACTCGCTTCCGCGTCCGGGCCTTCGCCCGGGTGCGGGAGAGCCTCCGCGTTCGTGTTCGCGGTGGTGAGGGTGTCGGCCGTGCGGGCCGCGTGGGCGAAGGGGAGGGTGCACAGGGCGGCAGTGAGGGCGATCAGGGCGCCGGTGGCCGGTGCGCCGAACGCGGCGAGTGCGGACAGGCCGACGATCGGGCCGCACGCCGTGCCGAAGGTGTTGGCCGACATCGCCAGGCCGCTCCACCGACCCCGCGCGTCCAGCCCTGCGGCCACGCCCAGGACGTACGTGGTGACCGCCTGGCACGAGGCGTTCCAGCCGAGCAGGCCCACCGCGTACAGCGCGACCCCGCCGGGCGGGGCGAGGGTCAGGGCGAGCGCCGCCAGCCCGCCCGCGCCCACCGCGGTCACCAGCGGGACGGTTCGGGCGCGGCCCCGACCGACCGACGTCGCGATCACGACGCCGACGACGCCGGCCAGCAGGCAGGCCGCGCACAGCGCGCTCACCATCGCGGCGGACAGGCCGACCCGATCGGTGCCGACGCCCGCCGCGATGGCCCACAGCGCGTTCATGGCCACCGAGCGAACGCCGACGGCGGTGGTCAGCAGCAGCCCGGTACGACGCTGCGGCGCCGGTCCGAGCGCGGCGGCCGGATCGAGCGTGGCCGCGGGCGCCGGAAGATGCCGCACCATCGGCAACGCGCCCAACCCGACCGCCGCCAGCACGCCCACCGTCGCGCCCCGCCCACCGCCGAGCACCGGGACCAGCACATACAACGCGGTCCCGGACAGCGCCACCGCGAGCAGCGCGAGGCCGGACGTGCGGGCCGGGTCGGCCGTACCGGCCATCGCGGCGGTGGCCACGGTCAGCGCCATCCCGCTCCCCGCGCCGCCGACGATCGCGCCCGTGACGGCGAGCCACGTACTGCCGGTGAGTGCCGCGAGCGTGAAGCCGCCGACCATCAGGAGCAGCCCGGCGCGGGCCGGCCGTTCACGCCCAGCCCGCCCGGCGGCCCGGGTGATGCCGGCGCCCGCGAGTGCGGAGGCGAGGAGTACGGCAGTGCCGATCGCGCCGGCGGCGGTGCCGGACAGTCCCAGGCCGGTACGTACGGCGTCGAGGAAGATCGGCAGCAGGTTGGCCATCAGATAGCCGGCCGAGGCCAGTACCGAGATGGCGGCGACGGCCGCGCCGGGCCGGCTCGCGCGGGCACGCGCAGCGTCGGACCGGCTCGCGCGGGCGCGCGCGGGCAGGGTGAATACGGACACGGGTGGAGCTCTTTTCCCGAACGGGCCGGTAGGCAGGCCAAACACCGCGCACGGGCCGGCGGACGGCCGGTGGGCGCGGCGGGGCAGGGGAGCGTGGCCGGCCGCGGGCCCGTCGAGAGGACGAGAGGGCGGTACGACGTGGCTGGACGCTCTGTGTGCGGTGTCCGCGCGGGCGGGCGTACGAGGACGTCGGGCCGCGCGTGGGGGGGGTGCCTCTATGTCTTTCGTCAAGGGTGAGCGGGTCGTGCTGCGGCCGGTTCGGCCGGGCGGGATTTGTAGAAGGTGCCGTCTCTGAGCATG
>NZ_JBVHLU010000153.1:0-19393 GCF_055558835.1 Embleya sp. NPDC025285 | reverse complement strand
ACCAACCCCGTCCACCCGAACCGACTACCGGATCCGGATCACCCGCTCACCGGCGACAGCACACGGATACGCGCGTAACTGAGCGGCATTGAGGCGGCCTTGAGGATCTCGTTCGCGCGCCGCAGTTCCCGGTTCTCCCGCCGCAGCACGGCGAGTTCCTCCTTCTCGGCGGTGGTCGCCGCCTCGCGTTCGCCGTGGTCGGCCTGGTCCTGACGGATCCAGTTCCGCAGGGCCTCCGGGTGCACACCCAGGTCGTCGGCCATTCGGCGGATCACCGGCTTGGCATCCGCGGCGCGATACATCGCCACTGCACGCTCACGCAACTCCAGCGAGTACTTCCTCGGAGCAGACATCTCGATGACTCCCTTCACATGACCCATCAGGCCACGGAACGTCACCTTCCGCATTTCGGGGGAACCTCAGATGTGGGAGGACATCGATCCCGACGAGGCAGCGGCCCGCGGCATCCACGCTCCGGTCCACGCCTTGTCCGCCGCCGCACCCGGCACCGTCGTCATCGCGCCCGGGGATTCCCGCGGCACCGTGCTCATCCCGGAGAAAGGCGGCGGCTACTGCTGTGGCCTCGACTGGGGTGACGGCCCCAACATGGCCTGCGAGGCGTGCGGCCTGCCCGTGGCGAACCGGATCGACGATTGCTCACTCTGGCAGGCGGTCTGGCTCGCGCCGGACGCCGTGCACCGCCTCGCCGTCGGCAACGCCGACAC
Source organism: Embleya sp. NPDC025285 (assembly GCF_055558835.1). Classification (NCBI taxonomy): domain Bacteria; kingdom Bacillati; phylum Actinomycetota; class Actinomycetes; order Kitasatosporales; family Streptomycetaceae; genus Embleya; species Embleya sp. NPDC025285. The sequence goes on along the minus strand of NZ_JBVHLU010000153.1, from coordinate 18,668 downwards.
CGCACCGCTCTCCTGGGCTGAACTTTTGGTGGAGGGGAAAGGCACACCCCCGATCGAGCCGATCACCCGATGGGGCTCGCTGCTCGGCCTGGACCACTGGTGGTCGTGGAGCCCGCTGTGGGAGGCGGCAGCGGGCCGGGCGCTGGCCCACCTGCTGGCAGCCTCGGACGGCCGGCCGGTGACTGTCCCGCACGGCCTGATCGCGGAGGTGTTCCAACGTGCCCTCGACGCCTTGCTGCCCGCGGCCCGGCCGGCGCTGCGCGCCGTCCTGGCCGGACCGGGGCTGCCCGCCCCCGACACGGACGCCGAAATAATCCTCGTCCCGACCCACCCGCAGACGGGGCAACCCTGGAGCCCGGCCCGCCCGTGCGCATCGGCATACCCGGTTCCGCTGCCGTTCGGGGTGTGGATGTGGATGGCCTTCCCCGAGCCACACCTCCACCTCCCCGCGTCGGGAACCATGCCCGACGGTGTTCTCCGCGACGACCCGCCCACGCCGCGCCCCCATCACCCGTTCCGGGCCGACCCGGGAACCTTCCGGCACACGCTGGTCCGGTTGCCGGCCGTCCGCAGCCCGTGGCTTCGCGACATCCTCGAAAACCTCACACACCACATGCGCGCCGGTCTCTTCTAACCGACCGACGCGGGGCGCCGGGTACTCACTCTCCGGAACCGCCGAAATCGAACAACACCAGGCAGTGGTGCCTCCCGAAGTAGTGAACATCTGCTGTCCGTTCTCGTGGACAAAGCCACCCGTTCGACGACGGACAACTCGGGTGTCTCCTAGTCAAGCTCCTGCATGGGCATGGGACGCGAGGTGACGGGCAGAGAGCCTGGGCGCTCGCAACGGTGCCCACATGACGATGGTCCGGGTTGTCCATGGACAACCCGGACCATGGTTTCGGTCGAGGAACGCTGGCCGGTTGTCCATGGACAACCGGATGTGCTGCCTAGATCTGGGCAACGAGCATGCCGACCAAGGCCTCGAACTCCTGCGGCGGCAGCCCTTGGCGCAGGGTCTGGGCTCGTTCCTCTGCCGTCTCCCCCAGCAAGAAAACTACTTCCCGTGGGCTGATCAGCTTCCGTAGGTCGCGCCTGTCGGTGGTGGACCGTGCCGAGGGCAGCTTGCCGTCCTGGGTCTGGGGTTCCGGGTTGTCCATGGACAACTTCAGCTCGGCCAGTGGAGTGGTCGTAGCCGGGTTGTCCATGGACAACCGCGGCTTGGCCGGCTGAGTGGGCACGGCGGAGTTGTCCATGGACAACCGCGGCTCTTCGCTGTCCCCGGGGTCGGACTCGCGGCCGGGGTCTCGCGTCGCCTGCGGACTTTTCAGTTGCCGGGCGACCTTACGGTCTTGCTTGGCTGCCGCTTCCTCTGTCTTGAGTTCCTCCCAAAAGACCATCAGGTCGGCGGGGCTGAGTGTCCTGTTCTCCTTGTATCGACGGGCCAACTGGCGCCCGAAACGCTCGGGCATTTCGCCGTTGCTCAGGAGAGTCTGGATCTCTTCAGGCAGGGTCAGGAGTGCCAGTTGGTTGGTAACCCAGGACTTGTCCTTCTTGAAGAATCGGGCGGCTCCCACGTTGTCTCCGCAGGCTTCCACCATCTGGCGGACGCCGATCGCGCGCTCGATCAGGTCGAAGTCCTGGCGTTCGAGGTTCTCTCGCAGCAGGTTCGCGATGAAGGACTCGCGAGTTGTCGCGAGGTCGTCGCGCACAACGAAGTCGAGGCGTTCCAGGCCGACGTGCACGGCGGAGAGCATGCGCCGCTCGCCGTTGCAGAGCACATACTCCGCCTTCGGTGGGATCTCGTCCTCGTGCTCGGGCCAGAGCTTGAGGTAGACGCTCCGGCTCACCGCAACACACGCCGAGAGCTGGCGTTGAGCGAGGCTCTCCCCCAACTCGGTCTTGGCCTGCTCCGTGAGTGGCTTCCGCGGATTGAGCGGGGTCGGGCTTACCTCCTCGAGGTCGAGCCGAACGAGTTCGTATGCGGGAATGGTCCCCTCGGCCTTGGCTTTTGCTCGACCGCGCTCGCTGGTGGGCGCCGGTGCGGTGGCTCGGCCTCCGGAGCCGGGCTTGCCCAGCCGGTCGGCCGCCCTCACGCGAGCCTCCTGGCAAGGCTCCGCATGACGTCCGCTTGCTCTCCCTCTGGATGTAGGTCCAGGAGCGGGCGGCGCATGCGGACGGCCTCCCGCTGGTCTTTGAGTTCACCAAGGACGGCCACGACGGGCGGTTCACCCATCTCTTCCCAATGTTCCAAGCCCGACGTCAACACATAGCCTTTGCGGCTGTCGTACAGGTTCACGATGAAGCCCAGGTCGCAGATCTCGATCTTCATGTCCTCCTGAAGTGAGTTGATCTGCGAGCGAAGGAGTTCGTATGCGTCGACGGACGAGTCCTCGGCTTGTACCGGGATGAAGAGACCCGAGGCCCCTTCCTCCTCGCCTTCACGGGTGCGCCCGTAGTAGAGGGCGTTGTCCATGGCATAGCCCAGGCTGGGCGGACAGTCGATCAGGATGTAGTCGAACTCCCCCTCGAGCTGGGCCAATGCCTGCTCCAGGGCCGTTTCCTTGATCCGAAGGCCTCGGCACGTCACGATCTTGGCGTCGAGTAGGAAGCCGTCCGTGCACGCCGGGAGGAGATACAGCCGGTCTCCGAATGCGTCGCCCTCGATCCGGAGGAGCAGGGACATCAGGTCGACATCCCGCTCGTGGACCATGTGCTTGACCAGGCTGTCAGCCTCGACGTCGAGATGCGTGAAGTCGAGTTGCCGAGTGAGGTGGCCTTGGGGGTCGAAGTCGACGATGCAGACGGTGAATCCCATCTCGGCCAGAGCCTGCCCGACTCCACTGGTCAACGCGGTCTTGCCCACGCCGCCCTTCTGGTTGCCGAAGACGATGCGCCTGGCCCCGGACGAGCGGGGGGCTCGCTGGGGTAGCGGATTCGCCGTCAGCCAAAGGTCGATGGCCTGGATGATGCCCTGGTTGTAGGGCAATTTGTGGTTCGAGCACGCGTCTCTGAACGCGCCGTACGTGTCCGCAGGAACGTATGTCGAGAAGGACTGCGCGCTCGCCGTGTCCGCGACGGGCAGGGGATGCTCGGCGCGAAGCCACGCCTCGATCCCCTGAGTTACCGCGTCCTGGATGTCGATCCCGACCGTCGCCGCTCGGATCTTCAGCTGCCTCCTCACCATCGGAGGGATTTTGGTAACCACCTTGTCGCGTTCCGGCGGCACTTCAGCAGTATTTGTGATCGTCATGAGGGCACCTTACTAACTTTGAGCCCAAGTTCCTCATCCCTCGGTTGTCCATGGACAACCGTGTTCGCTCCCCCGGCGAGGGTTGTCCATGGACAACTCGCCGATCAGCCTTTCCGCTTGCTCCTCCCTCTCCCTCTCGTCCTGGCCCGTCGCGCGCGCTTGGGTCGACCGGGCGGACAGTGTTTGCACGCCACGTCGATCCCGAGTGCGGTGACACGACCGGTGTCATGGCAGACGTAACATCGCGGACCTCGACGTACGGGCTTGATTCCGAGCGCCTTGAAGTACGCCGAGGCGGGCGGAACCGGCAGAGCCGGCGATTGCACACCCGGAAGTGGCTGAGGTTGGGGCTTCAGCCGTCTCGCCATGAGAGAGCGAAGTACTCGACAGGCGCGCACGATGGCCCTGCGTGTCCTTCGGGTGTGGCGCGCCAGTGAGCGCTTGACGGTTGCCGAGCGGATTCGGACCTTCCTTCGCACAGTGCGACGGCGTGCTGTCGAGCGTCTGGTTCGGCGGGAGCGGGCCGCGCACCCTTCGGGTGGGCGGACGACGTCTTCCATCAGCCGCGCCCGCCTGTGTCCGCTGCGGGTGGGCGCTCGGCGTGTGGGTGTGGGGTCGAAGGGGCCGAAGCCTCGATCCAGGAGCCAGTCGAGCCCGGGTACGTCGATACCGACGAGCGCGCAGTTGTAGGCGGATAGATCTCTGGGGTTGGTGTCGTGGTCCTGCCACTCGTGGTGCTCGGGACACCTGATGGTGATGCTGTCGTCGAAGCCGGCGAAGTACTCGAAGAGCAGCCTCTCGTGGGCCCCGCAGACGGGGCACGTGACCACGTAGGGCCTGGTGTATCGGTGTCCGTCGTCGTGTTCTTCGGGAATGGTCAGGAATCGGAAGGGCTGCTCGCTGAACATGACGTGCTGGCCGAGCAGGGGGTGGTAGGTCTCGCCGGGGATGTGGCGCACGCTCTCTCCTGATGGATTCCTGGCGGGTGGAACGCAGTGGGAACACCGCAGGTCAGCGCAGTGGAACGTTGTCGTGTGGGGCCGCGTCGCGCCTCGGGCGAGTGGACGTGTTCCCGTGGCCGTTCCGGGAGTGTTCCGCGTCGCTGACCTGCGGTGTTGCGGCATGTTCCGGGTCGCTCGGGGTGATCCGGGCCTATTCGAAGAGGGCTTCGAGGTCGGTGAGGCGGTAGCCGTTGAGGGTTGTGGCGCCTCGACGGAACTTGGCGGTACGCAGCGTCGCTCCGCTCGGGCGGAGTTGGTCGTGGATCGCCTGGCGCAGGGTGCGGACGGCGGTCTCGTGGCGTTCGTCTTCGTCGTCGCCGGCGAACTGGTCGGGGCCCCACGTGTCGGGGTCGGTCTCGGCCAGGTGGCGGGCGAGTTCGTCTGCCTGGATGCCGGTCGGATCCCCGAGGCTGGTGAAGGCGGTGCGGATCTGCACGATGAGTTCGGGCATCTCGGGGGCGTCGTCCGGTGCCCCTTCGGAGTTGTGTGTGAGGTGTGTGGTCCTGCCTCGCCCGGTCGGTCCGCCGGCTGCGGAGGAGAGCCCGGTGAGCGCCAGTAGCCGGGCCTCGATCTCGTCTGTCCATTGATCGGGGAGGCGCCCGGCGTCGTGTCGAAACGTCCTGGCCATCCCCAGCAGTTCGACTTGGTCGTCCTCGTCGATGAGGAAGCTTTTGGCCTGGATGGGTTCGGTGCCGTCCATGTCGAGCCATCCGAGTCCGCGGTGGCTCTTGTCGCCCGGGATCTTGGAGGCGTCGTAGCCCTGTCCCACGCGGCCGTCGCCCAGGATGGCGTTGCTGTTGACGGGGGCGTCGGTGCGCATCGCCCATCGTCCGCTGGTCGAGCCGCGGATGAGTCCGGGGACGACGAGGGTGGTGCAGATTTGTGTGGCCATGATCAGCAGCACGCCGAGTGCGGGTCCGATGGCGGCGATGTTCGCCAGGGCGGCCTGGATCGCTTTTCCGTGGGCGGGGTGGGTGGTGTACCACCGCAGCTCGTCGACGACGAGGAGTTCCAGGGGGAGTTCGCGCAGGAGGTCTTCGGACAGCTTGCGGCGGCCGAGTTGGCTCAGCCGCTCGGCCCGGCGTTCCATGTCGTCCTCGATGGCGTGCAGCAGTGCCAACAGTCGCTCGGGATCGCGTTTGAAGAAGGTCGCGGCGATGCCGGCGTAGGGGTCGTAGTCGCCGGCTCCCTTGCCGTCGGCGATGCGGATGGTGCAGCGCGGATCGAGTGCGACGGCGGCCACCAGGTTGGTGATGGCCATCGTCTTGCCCCGGCGGGGGGCTCCGCCGAGCAGCAGGGACACGTCGACGACCTGGGGTTGTACCGTGCGCCAGCGTGCGTCGAAAGCGATGGGGACACCGTCGCGCCAGACGTTCCACGGGGTGGTGATCTGCAACAGGGGGGACGGGCGCGACTGAGCGAAGGGGTCTCCGGTGGCGCGCCAGATGAGGACCTGTCCCTCGTGTCCCCCCGCCCCGGTGACGGGTTCCACGACGAGTTCGAATGCCTTGGCCTTCAGGCTGCTGGCGAGTTCCAGCTTCCGGGCGCTCAGGGCTTCGTAGGTGACACCGGAGGGGAGTTCGACCAGAGCCGCGACGCCGTTGCCGTCGCGGTGGGCGGGTTGCAGGAGGGTGATCTCGTCGCGTTGGTGGTCCTTGACGATTCCGGCGGTGATCAGTGCGTCGGTGATGGTGTCCTGGCCGAGGACGCGGGCGCGCCGGGGTGTCCGGTCGGGTGCGGTGGCGTCCGGGGCCGGGGCGCCTGTGCGGGCGCATGTGGCCACGATGACAGTGAGGGCCAGGGCCAGGGGGACGGTGCCGGCGACGCCGAGCGCCGCGAGGCCGGCGGTCCCGGCGAGGGCGGTTGCGGTGACGGTGGCCGCGCGTTTCGCGACGGCGTGGTTGCGTTGTCGGCGGTACACGGTCAGGGCGGTGCTGGCGGCGTGTTTGGCCGGGCGACCCTTTGCGTCGCGCACGTCCGCGCGCGTGACCCGCACGAGTTCGCCTTCGACACCGCGCACCCAGCGGGCCGTCGCGGCGAGGGCCCGTGCGCTGCCGCGCGGTGCGTACACGAGTACGTACTGCGGCAGCATCCACGCCTGGTAGGTGAGTTCGTCGATCGCTCGCAGCCGCAGCGCCCCCAGGAGAGCGCGCCGGCCAGCCCCGGTGGCGTACACGGGCATGCGTCGTCGGCCCGGGTGGGAAACGACTCGGCCCTCGATGGGGGCGCCTGCCACCGTAGTGGCGGGGGCTTCTGCGGTTCGTCCGCCATCGCGCGCGGTGGCTGTCTCTCCCCCGGGCGGTGGGGCCTGGGCTTTTCGACAGCGATCGTCGATCTGGGTCATGCTGTGCGTCGCCTCCTCAACGGGGGTGACGGGGCCGGCCCTCTTCGCGGTTGTGACCGGCCCCGTGCTCGTGTTCGTCGTCTACTGGTGGTGGCGGTGTCGCCGTTGGACGTCCCGAGGATCCCTAGGTCGTTGGGCTCACCGACGCCTTCTCCGGGTCCTGGGCACGCAGTTCCCTGGCGTCGGCGATGCGCTGGTAGCACCAACTGTCACCACGCTGGGGGAACTGCTTCTGCACGTCCGCCTTGGTGACGTCCACACCGGCGAGCAGTCGTTCCAGGATCCAGGCGACGGCCTCGGCCTTGGCCTCCGGTGAGGCGGTGCGGGCGGTCTGCGCGGCTGCTCTCCGCGCTGCCGGGGACAGCTTGGGGCGGGCCTTCGCCGGGCCTTGCGGACGAGTCACCGAGGGCCTGCGCGCGGACGGTCCGGCCGCGCGTGTGGAGGGTTGTGTGCCCTCTGCGCGCGGACTCTCCGTGGAGAGGGGGTTGGACGGTGTGACCTGTGCTTTTGTCGTGTACTCCGCAGGCAGGATCAGCCCGTGGAAAGGGTCCGGGTCGGTGGCCTGGGACACCCACGATTCCATCTCGGGATGGTCCTGGGGGCAGCAGTACGTGGACAGTTCGGGGTCGTCCAGGGCGGCGCGGAGCCGGCTCTGGATCTGTTGGGATCGCATGCGGTCGGCGGCCTGGACGACGGTCGCCAGCAGTCGCTCGGCGTCGACGCGACCGGACCACACGGCGGCCGTCACGCCGACCGGGGAGCGGTGCACGTCGCCCCAGGCTCGGCCCCAGATCTCCTCCGTGACGGTCGTGCTGCCGATTGCCGCCGCGAGGTCGAGCGCGCGGTCCCACACGTCGGGGTGCAGGGCCGCCCGGGCGTTGCGGATCTGGCGCTCCGCGCGGCGTCCGGCCTTGGCCGCCGCGCGGTCGGCGCGGGTCGGGCGGGGGGAGTTGTCCCTCCGGAGGCTGAGGACCCACTGCCGGATGTCGAAGATCACCGGGCCCAGGACGGTGACTGCGGCCAGCCCCCACCCGACCACCGGCCCCTCGTCCAGGCCGTGCAGGTAGTTGATGCGGCCGGCGAACAGCGCGAACCCAAGGCACAGGGCTCGCAGCATCCAGCACACGCGGGGCGGGAGACGACGCTCCTCCGCGTAGGCGATGCCGGCGGCCATCACCCACGCGGCGCCTTCGAGCGCGAACGGGATCGGCAGGAGCATCCAGGACTGGCCGACGAAGAACACAAGTTGCGCCGGGAGCGACGCGAGGCCGGACACAACAACCAGGGACAGCGTGCCGCGCCGGTAGACGTACTCGGGGGTGTAGTTCGCGGCCCGTTGTGCGCGGCGCCGATCCTTTTCGGCGCGGGCCCGGCTCGCCTCGGCGCGGTCCTCGCGGCGACGCTGGCGCTTGGTCGAATCGCGCTTCTCGTCGAGTTCGATTGCGCGGAGCTGCTGTTCGTGGTCATTGAGTGCGCGCTGAGCGCGGGTCATCTCCTTCAGGGCGCCCGCCTGGGCCCTGATCTTGGCCTGGATCGTCAACGCGCGGTTCCTTCGAGGCTCGAGTGCGGGTGGCAGTGTGTGGGGACTGCGGAAGGCGTCATACGTGCTCGTCCTTCTCGGGCAGCGGCTCGTCGGGTACGAACGCGCCCATGCCGTGGTGGCGTTCGAGGGCGACGACGAGCGTCACCGCGCCCATCAGGGCCAGGCGCGCCCAGACGGGGAGCCCGAAACCCAGCCACCACGCGGCACCTGCCGCAGCCATCCACTCCCGTGTCCAGCCCAGGTCGAACACGGTCGCCGCGAGCCGGCGCCGGAGGCGGCGTACGGAGATCAGGCCGCGGGTGTCGGCGACGACCGTGGCGACCCATCCGAGGGCGAGCAGGGTTCGCTGCCACCATGTGATCTGACATCCCAGGGCCCACGCGAGTCCACCGGCGACCAGTGCGATGTAGAACCAGGACGAGGCGGCCACGCGGGCGGCCCAGGACGGTGTGACGGCCAGGGTCATCCTCCTCATGGGAGACGCACCGCCTGCCGGAACTCGATCGGGCGGCTCGTGGGGGCCGTCCTCCGCAGCTCGGACGCGATGCCGACGAGGCCCCAGGACTCCGTCGTGACGTCCCATGCACTCTCGGGGGAGGTGTCGCACCGGCGGCCGGTGCCGCTGGTGCGCGTGGTGAAGTCGACTCCCATCGCCAGCTCCACGAACTCCCCGCTCGTGGCCGCTTCCTGGCCTGCGATCATGTACCTCAAGGGTCAGCTCCTCTCGATGTTGATGACCCTGATGTGGAGGGGTCCGGCCTGCCTGCCGGGCCCTTCTTTCTGCGTTTCGGCTTCCCGGCCTGCGTGAAAACGTCCGTTTTTACGCACGGGAGACGTGCGTCAGCCGTCGATGTCCAGCAACACGCGGTTGCCGTCGAGGGTTGCGGTGTGTCCGGCGGCGCGAAGCGCCTTGACCGCGGTGGTGGCCTCCGCCCGGCCCGTCAGGACCAGGTGGGTACCGCGGTCGGTCGTCGCCGTCCACTTGAGGCTTCCTGGGGAACGTGTGGGCGAACGACGTCCAAGATCGGTCCAATCGACATCCGAGGTCTCCTGACGGTCGGTCCGGGGTTGTGCGAACAATGAAACGCATTGTGTTGTCAATGCGATGACAGACCGATGCTTGCCCATGGCTCGGAGCGACGTCAAGGTGAATCGTCCGGATGAACACGATTGAGTAGACAATCGTGTTCATCCGGTCTTAGAACTGAGGCATGTCATCCCAGGGAAAGAAGGCACCGCGCTACCGGATGATCGCGGACGATCTGCGAGCACAGATCGGGACGCGGCTAAAGCCGGGGGACCAGCTCCCGACGGAGGGCGCGCTGAGCAAGGAGTACGCGACGTCGCGGGTCACCGTGGGGCGGGCGATGGACCTGCTCATCGCCGAGGGGCTGGTGGACGCAAGGCGCCCGTTCGGACACTTCGTCCGCACACACCCCGATCCGGTCGTGATCCGTCCCCAAGGTGGCGATCCATCGCATGCGGCTTTGAGGGCGCTGATGGATCGGGTTGATGCCGTCGCGCGAACGATCGCCGAGTCGACGGTCACCGTTGCGATCCAATCGGGCTCGTCGGCGAGCGAGCGGCTTGGGATCGGAGCCGACGGCTTCTTCGTCACCCGGCGCCGGGATCTCCTGGTCGACGACGTGCCGTTCGGCACCCACGACACGTATCTGCCGTTGGATCTTGCGGCGGACACGGATTTGATGAAGCCCATCGCCGTGGACGAGGAGGCGTGTCTGGCCTCCTTGGGGCATGAGCCGAGGTCCGCGATGGATGAGATCGAGCCGCGGATGCCCACGGTGGAGGAGAGCCGGCGACTCGACCTCCGACCTGGGACTGCGGTGCTTGTGTGCACCAGCACCCGGTACACGGCTGCCGGTCGTCCCGTACACGTGATCGTGCGGTGCGTGCCCGCTGGCAACGGCGTCTTGGCCTATGACTACGAACTGCCAGAGAGCGAGCGCCATCCCCGAGGCGGGGATCTCCCGCTTGGATCTGGCGGAACTGCAAATGGCCCGCAACCCCGACATGGACGTGCAACCTGACGCCCCCTGCGGCGCGCTCACGGGAGGCCAGCAATCGCTGCGTCCGCCCGGGTCTGGCAGCCGGAAGCTCGGTGCCGCCCGATGCGGACCCCGTCACAAGTCGGGTTGTTGGGTGCGCCGGATGTCCGCGACGAGTTTTTCGGCGCGGCTTTGGCCGATGCCGAGTTCGGCCGCGACCATCGTGGCGGTGGCGCCGGTGGCGAGAAGTCGGGTTGCCTGGGTGCGGCGTGCGGCGGCGAGGGCGGCGCGGGGGTCTTGCCGTCCGGCGTGGGCGAGCAGGCGTTCGGCCTGGCGTTCGGTGATGCCCAGTGCGGTGGCGACTTCCCCGGTGGTGATGTCGGGCTTGGCGGCGTACATGGCGGCCGCGCGGTCGCGGCGTTGTGCGGCGGTGTCGCTGATCTTGCGGGGGCCCTTGTCCTTGGCTCCGTCCGGGCGGCCTCCGGCTCGGACCGCGGGGCGCTCCAGCCAGGCGGTGATGTGTTCGCGGCGCAGGTGGGGGACGCCGCAGACGTCCTTGTCGATGTCGGGGCCGATGGCGCGGTTGTCGCCGGCGAAGAGGTAGGTGTTCCAGGTCGAGGGTCGGGGGCGTCGGTCGGCGGGGATCGCTTCGAGGGCCTCTTGGGCGTCGAGGAGGTCGCGGGGGTGTGGCTCGGCGGGCAGGGCCGGGATGGGTTGTCCGGCGGCGGCGGCTTCGATCTGGGCTTTGTCCCAGATGCGGGTGCGGGCGCCTGTGCGGCTGATGGGGGCGGGGAGTTCGGCCGCGCGTTTGGTGGTGAGTGCGGCGCCGAGGATGGCTTCGACGTCGGCTTTGCCGATGGGGGTGCGCCCGTGGGGGATCACTGTTTCTCCGGGTGTGGTCGTGGTTTGCCGATCATCGCCAACCATCACTTGCCGACACAAATTATCGTACCCCCTAATGCAGTAGGCCGGGGTCGCCCCGGGGGTCCGGGGCGACGGGTGGGGTCGGTGTTCAGCGCGGGAAGCGGACGGTGGTGATGCAGTCGTGGGGGTGGGGGATGTAGACGGGGATGCGGCGGCGGCCGCGGCGGGTGCGGGTCTTGATGGTGTGGCCGGTTCGGGGTGGGGTGGGTGGGTCGTCGAACAGGCTTTGTTGGTGTCCTCGGCGCTCACGTTCGGCGAGTTCCGCGAGGCGTTCGGGGAAGCAGGCTCGGAGGAAGGCGTACGCGCCGGCGTCGGCGCGCACGGCGGCGAGGGTGTCCAGGACGGGGCGGGGCGCGGGCATCTCGCCGCGGCATGTGGGGCAGAGCATGTCGTGGGCGCGCAGGCGGAAGCCGAGGGAGTCGCAGCGTGCGCAGCGGCCGTCGCCGTGGATGAGGGGTCCGCTGATGTGTCCGGCGAGTTGCTCCGCGATCAGTTCGGCGGCGTGGTGGTCCTGCAGGGTGTGGACGATGGTCGCCGCGGCGGTGGGGTCGTGGTCGTGGTCGGCGGATTCGAGGGTGTCGCGGATGCGTTCCAGGGGGTGGGGGAGGCCGGTGCTGCGTCGGTCGTACTCGAGGCCGCAGCGTCGGCGCCACCAGGTGAGGGTCAGGGTGCGGCGTTCGCGGGGCTGGGGGATGGTCCAGGCCACGGCGGTGGGGCGGTCGCCGGTGAGGACGAGGGCGTGTTGCGGGGTCCAGCCCAGGGCGGCCAGGTGCGCGGTGACGGCCCGGGCGAGGGTGAGGCAGGGGCGTTCGCCGCGGTGGTGTGGTGCGCGGAGCGGCTCGTCGGCGCGGGTGGCGTAGGGGGCGGTGAGCTCGGCGTAGGGCGTGCGGTGGGGGATGGGTGCGGGTCGGGTGCTGGTGGTGCGGGCGAGTGCGACGTACACGGGTCTCCGGTGCTGGTGACGATTGGGTGGTGCGGGGTGGGGGCCGGGGGGGGGGGGGGGGGGGGGGGGGGGGGGGGGGAGGAGGGGGGGGGGCGGGGTGGGGGGGGGGGGGGTGGTCTCCGTTCGGTCCCCCCCCCCCCGCCCCACCCCCAAACGCGGGGGTGGTCAGTCGGTGGGCGCGAGGGGCTGCCAGGCGTCGGTGCGCCAGAACTCGGCGCGCAGGTGGGGGCTTTCGCCGGTGAGGCGCTTGGCGGTGCGGCGGCGCTGTGTGGCGTCGGTGGGGAGGGTGTTCAGGAATCCCTCCTTGACGACGCCGCCGAAGACGGTGTCCCACACGCGGACGGCGACGCGCTTTTCGCGGGCGGCGCGCAGGATCTGCTTGCGGCCCTCGGATTCCGTGAGCAGTGCCTCGTAGACGTCCTGGGGGTCGGCCGGGGTGTCGGTGTCGGTGTCGAGGCAGGTGGCGGCGAAGGCGTCGAGGGTGTCGCTGGCCTGGGGGTCGACGGGGTTGAAGTAGGTCTCTCCGCCGGTGCCGTTGTGTCGCAGGACGCCGATGTCCTTGCCGCGCACCTTGAGGGTGGCGCTGAAGGCGACGCCCCTTTCGGTCTCGAACATGCGGATCTTCACGGCGCGGGGCCAGGTGGTGGCGGTGGTGCGCATGCCGGAGTGCGGCATGGTGGTGATCTTGTTCAGGGTGGTCATCCTTCGTGGGTGCCGTGCCGCCAGCTCGGGGGAGGCGGCGGTGGGGGGTGGGGGGTTGCCGGTCGTGGGGGTGGCGAACAGGTGGGGGGTGGGGTCCGGCGTTCCGGTGAGTTCGGCCCACTTGCGGGCGAAGTCGGGGCCGTGTTTGTCGCGGGCACCGGCGGGTCCGGCGACGTAGAAGTGCTCGGTGGTGGGGAAGGTTTCGCCGCGGTGGGCGACCCAGACGCGGGGGATCCCGGTGTGGGGGTCGTGCTCGACGGGGGTTTCGAGGGTGTGCGCGATGCGGGCGAGATGGTGGTCGACGGCTGTTCGGGTGCCGTCGGCGACCGAGCGCACGGAGCGGATGACGCGGCCGCGCCTGGTGGGGTCGGTGGTGGAGGCGGGGATGACGCGGCGTACCTCGTAGACGGTCCATCGGCCGTGGCGCAGGCGGTCCTCGAAGGCGTCGAGCGCGGCGGTGTTGCCGTCGTTGCGGAGTTCGGTGAGCATCGGGCCCTTGGAGAACAGGCTGGTGCGCGGGTTCAGGCATTGGGCCCGGCGTTCCATCAGGGCGACGCGGGCGCCCTCTTCGGGGTGGCGGCGCATGCGTTCCAGGTAGACCGGCAGCGACGAAGTTACTCCCGGGTATGGGCACATGACGCAGTGGCTTTTAGGCCATTTCTCCCTGTATCTGGCGAGTAGTTCGGTTTCGAGGGTGGCGCGGTCGATGCCTTGGTCGATGAGGGGGTAGACGGGGGTGCGGTCGAGTCCCTTGCGGTGGATCGTGTTGTTCTTAACGGCGCGTTTGACCTCGTCTGCGTTGTAGCCGTAGACGTGCCGGTAGGGGCGTCCGGCGAATTCGCGTCTGGCCCATTGGTCGAGGGGGACTCCCTTGGCACGTTGGGAGCAGGCGTGTCCGCCGGCGTACTGGGGGAGGGTTCCCGCGGCGGTCATCTCGTCGGACAGGGCCCAGGGGCCGCGTCGGATCATGCGTTGGGGGGTCCTGCTGTCGTCCAGGACGACGACGCCGGCGGTGTCGGACTGGCCTGCGCGGGCGAGTTGGACGTAGCGCACGCGTTGTTCGCGCATCCGGGGGAGCAGATGACGCTCGAACACCTCCAAGGAATCCGGGAATTCGTCTCCGGTGACCGCCGAGATCACGATCAGGTCGCTGAGGTCGGGGCGGAGGGCGTAGGCGGCGGGGTCGTCGAGCATGCCGGTGAGGATGCGGGCGGAGTCGGCTCCGATGCCGTTGCCCATGAGGGTGGGGACGTCGGTGGGCGGGGGGAGGACGGCGAGTTGTTCGGCGGCAGGGGGTATCGGTTCCTCCTGGTGGTGAGCGCGCGTGGTCCGCGCCCGGGCGGCGCGCAGCGCCGGTGCTCGCTGCGGTCGGTGGCGCGCCGCGCCACCGTGTCGTTGCGATCGCCGGGGTTGCGGTGGGCCGGCCGGCCGGCCGGGCCGGACCGGGCCGGGCGGGGGTTTGCCGCCGCGCCAGCGGCGGCGCCGTTCGGGTGAATCGGCCGCGGTGCGGCGTGTTGCGCGGGCGGGCGGCGCGCAGCGTCGGCCCTTCGGTGCGCGGCGGGGTTGGGGGTTGGCCGGCGCGCAGCGTCGGCCGCGGTTCGTCCGAACGGGTGATTGATGCGCGTGTGGTCGGTGGGGCCGCGCGGGGTGGTGCGCGCGGCCCCGGGGTGTTCAGGAACCGTGGGCGAGGCTGGTGAAGCGGTGGTCCTGGGCGAGGAGGCGGGCGGTTCGCCGTGGGCCGGTGGTGTCGCTCTTCCAGCCGCAGAAGCAGCGTGCGCGGTGGGTCGGGGTGGGGCCTTCGGGCCTGGTGCGCGGGCGGGGTCGGGGGTCGATCGTGGTGGTGTGTCGGTCGATCCGGTCCACCATGTTCCACAGTGCGGTGGCGGCGACGTGGGCGGCGGCGGTGTCGGTCCAGCGGTGGCGGCCGTCGAGTTCGACGCGTACGGCGTGGGGCCGGTCGGGGAGGTTCGAGGTCACCCGCAGGTGGCCGGGGCGGATTTCGCAGGCGCCGGTGTGCAGTTGCCATTCGGCGTGGTCGTCGGCGGGCGGGATCTCGTGGTGGGGGTGGGGTGCGTGGAGGTGTTCGCGCACGCGCTCGGGGTTGACGCCGGCGGCGGCGTGATCGCCCGTGTCGGTGGATGCGGTGCTCAGCACGGCGGCGGCGATCGGGCCGATGACCTGGGCGAGCGCGGGCAGATCGCGGCGGGGAAGAACGCGCAGCAGCGCGGCGCGATCCTCGAAGGGAGTGAAGAGGGCCACCCGCAGCTCGCGTTCGCGGGTGCTGATGCCGATGACGCCGTCGGGGACCTCGACGGTGCGGGCGCCGCGGGCGGGGATGTCGCCCAGCAGGGCGAGGGCTGCGGTGGTGTGTGCGGGGGCGGGGCGGGTGTGACGTTGCGGGTCGTTCACGGGTCTCCTCGACGTCGGGGTTCGGTGCCGGGCGGCGGGGCCGGCCGCCGCCCGGCGGGTGGTGCGGTCGTGTGGGGTCAGTCCAGGAAGATCGCGGTGGTGCTCGTGGTCGCTCGCGGCGTCGTCGTGGCGTCCTGGTCGGTGTCGTAGGTGTGCCAGGCGCGGTCGTCGTGCTGGGCGTCGATGTGGCAGGCGCGCAGGCGGCATGCCTCGCCGGGGTGGGCGCCGCACGCCGGGCACGTCCGGTCGAAGAGGGCTTCGTCCTGGGCGTCCTCGTCGTCGTATTCGTCGTCGGCGAACTCGTACCCCTGGCAGGAGCGCATTCGGCAGGGTTCGCCCGGCTCCGCCTCGCAGTGGTCGCAGGCGAAGGCGGTTGCGAAGTCGCCGAGGCCGCGAACGTCGTTGCCGTCGCTGGTGGTCTCGTCACCGCTGTAGATCATGGTTTCTCCCGGGTTCGTGGTTCGGGTCGATCGGGGGGCCACCCCGTTTCGCGTCCTCGGGCGGGCGCGGCGGATGCCGTGGGGCGGGAACGCTCGTCGCGGACGGCGGGGTTGGGTCATCCCGTCCGTTCGTCCTCGTCGCGGTACCGCTCGTCGTGGTCGTAGGGGCTGTCGTCGTAGTCGGTGTCGTCGGGGTCGAGCCATTCGGCGATGGCTTCGCAGTAGGAGCCGGCGAGGCAGGGGGCGTCGGCGGCGGCTCGGCAGTAGCCGCAGGGGGCCTGGGCGAGGGTGGCGAGGTAGCCGGGCAGGAGTCGTCGTCGGATGTGGCCGGCCATCGTGTCGACGGGGCGGCGGCTGCCGACGGTGATGCCGTCGTGGCGGGGGCCCTGCCAGTCCTGGGGGTAGTGGGGGGTGAACTCGACGCGGACACCGTCGCCGTGCGGGTAGGTGCCGATGAGGATGCCGGTCTCTCCGGGGCCGGCGACGATCGCACGGTCGGAGTCCGGGTCGGCGGGGAAGTGGGTCCATCCCAGGCAGCGGGCGATTTCGACCGCCAGGGTGTCAAGGGGCATGGTCGACTCCTGTGATGGTCGTGGTTCGCCCCGGGGCGGCGGAACCGTCCGCGTTCCCGGGGCGGGTGTGGGTTCGCGGCAGGGCAGGCCGGGTTCGCGGGTCGGGGCGGTGGGGTCCGCAAGGCGGAGCGCGGTTTTGCCGGTGGACGTGTCGGCGAGGGGGGCGGGCGAAGCTGCGGCGCGGCGGCTCGATGCCGTCGGCGTCGCATCCCGCCGGCCGGGGGCGGGAGCCGAGTGACGCGGCGCCGCGGCTCGATGCCGTCGGCGTCGCGCCCCGCCGGCCGGGGGCGGGAGCCGAGTGGGGGCCGCGCCCCCGTTGCGGGGGCGCGGCGGGGGGTCAGTCGCGGCGGGTGTCCATCCATTCGGCCGGCGGTTGGCCGGTGACCCACACCCACGGTGTGTATCCGGTGTCCGTGATCGCGATCACGTGGTCGGAGATGGCGAGCGTTTCGGCTTGCCCCATGAGTTCGTTCACCAGCTCGACGACGCCGGGAACGTCGTAGTGGTCCTGCACATGGGGGTACTTCATTCCCGGCGAGTGCATCCACCAGTTCGCAACGGGCGTCGCGCGAATCGCGTCGAGGGCCTCGGCGGTGTCGGTGATCACGCGCTCGAATGCGGGAAGTCGGGTCACGGTGAGCACAGGGACGCCGCCTCGGGTGTGGGTGCGGAGCTGCTCGGTGGGCTCGGTGTCCAGGGACAGCAGGCGGCACACCGCCTCGGCGGTCTCGATGCACACCTGCCGGGTTTTCCCGTGCTGGGTGGCGGTGTGGTAGGTGACGGCGTAGAGGGTGCCGAAGTCGGGCGCGGGGGTGGGGGTTTGCTCGTTCACTCTTCTTCCCGAAGGTCGTGGTTCGTGGTCGATCGGGGGGCCAACCCCGATCGGCCGGTACGTGCGGTGTTCGCGGTTCGCGGGGCGGCCGGCTCGGGCCGGCCGCCCCGTCGACGCGGTCAGAAGGGCGGGAATCCCACGAGGGAGCGGTCTGGGCAGTGACAGGTCTCGGCCCGCCGGACTTCGACGCGGTCATGCGCCATCAGGACTCGGAAGGCTCCGCCGGTGCTCTCCACGATCACGAACCCGGTGGCGGTGTCGATCGTGTCGACCTCGAACCGGTGGGCGTCGTCGACGGTGAGGATGTCGCCTCGACGCAGGAAGCGGGCCTTCTTCACCCAACGCCGGCTGTCGTCACTGCGGAACGCGTCCGGGTGAATCCAGACGTATTCCACGTGGGCCGGTTCGCCGTGCTGCTCGTGCATGCCGTTCTCCTGAAGGTCGTTCGTGGTTCGGCGCCTTCCGGGGTGCCATCCCCTTTCGACATGAACAACAATACCAGTGACTCGCTGCATCGTGGGTGTTTCGTCACCCTTGTGGAGCAGTCCGGGGGCGGATGTCACGCGTTCGGAGCAAGGCGATCGGGGATGGGTGGGGATGCGGGCGGAACCACGTGCGCGGCGGTGCGCCGGTGACCCACACCACGAGTCCCGGGATGGGGTCCGAGACGACGATCAGGTTTCGCGAGACTGCGGCGGTGTGCTCGCCGTACTCGTAGTCGAGATCGGCGGCCACCATCTCCGCGACGTCGCGGGGGGCGTGGGCGCTCTGGAAGGCGTCGACGGCGCTCATGCCCGCCGACCACCACACGCGCGGCGGGAGTGCCCGGATGGTGTGGCGCGCCTCGTCCGCGCACGTGATCACCCGCTCGAAGTCGGGCAACGGGGTCACGGTGATCGGGTGGCCGTCGCGATCGCGGGTGTGGGCGGGGCCGGGGGGCGGCTCGTCGGTGCCCAGCAGCCAACACAGGTCGGATTCCTGGCGCACGGTGAGCCGGCGGCGTGTGCGTCCCGGGGGTTGCCGGGCGGGCAACGGGCGGTCGTGCAGGGTGTGATCGATCACGGCGAACAGGCGCGGCATCAGTGGCACGGCCCGGTTCTGTGGGTCGCCGGGGTCCGGGGCCGGCGCGAATTCGGTGGGGTGGGCGGTGGTCATGCGCCGGGCCCGTCTTCCTCTCCGGGGCGCCGGCCGGTGCCCAGACAGTGGCGACAGCGGCCGTTGCCCTCGGCGTCGCGCAGGCTGTCCATGTCGGCCAGCAGGGACGTGAGCAGGATTTCGACCTGGCCGGCCATGAGGGTGACGGCGTGGAATTCGGGTCCGGGGTCGCCGGTGGGGGTGACGGTGAGGCGGGCGCCGTCGTGGTGGTCGGCGTCGGTGGGGAAGTCGGCGGCGAGTCGGCACAGGGCGTCGAACCACTGTCGCCACGCGGGGGGTTCGGTGGTCACGGTCCGGCCGAGCAGGCTGGGGCCGGGCGTGGGGATGTCGGGGGTGCCTTCGACGTCGATTCCCAACGCGTCGAACCACCGGTTGAGGATGTTGACGACGTCGGCTCCGGACCACGTGTCGCCCAGTAGGCGCACGTCGTGGAACAGGCGCGCAATGGCGGCGCCTTCGTGGGTGTGCGGGTTGAATCTGGGTCGGTGCATGGGTTGGTTCTCCGTGGCGTTGCGGCTCCGGGGCCGGGCTCGTCGCCCGGCCC